>CAZITQ010000051.1:0-43933 GCA_964542165.1 uncultured Rickettsiales bacterium | reverse complement strand
GGGGGGGGGGGGGGGGGGGGGGGGGGGGGGGGGGGGGGGGGGGGGGGGGGGGCCGGCCCCCCCCCCCCCCCCCCCCCCCCCCCCCCCCCCCCCCCCCCCCCCCCGACGGTGGCACCCGGAGTTGCTTTTACCGGGCGTAGCTAGGGAAGCAGCTCGATCGCCAGGTGCTCGCCAGGGGGGATCCGCAGGCGGGTCTCGATGGGGGCGGGCTCGTCGCCGATCCATGTGGCGTCGCCGGCGGGGGCGACCGCGACCGACAGGGAGCCGACCATGGTGCTCGACAGGGTGGTGCGGTTGGACAGGACCAGCCGCCAGCCCTCGGCATGGGGCACGTCCACGGTGACGTCGGCGCCGTCCACGTCCTGCTCCATGGCCACCGCCTCGAAGTCCTCGTCGTCCAAGAAGAGCTCGTAGTTGTCGTCGTCGAGCACGAAGGCGTCCAGGCGTCCGCCGTCGTACTCCCTGGAGAACGAGCCGGTGTAGGCCCCCTCCGCGGCCACCCGGTAGCTCTCCACCTCGAAGGCGAAGGACAGGGCGACCGCCGCGTCGTCGGGCTCGACGATCGTCGCCTCCGGCCGCGTCGGCAGGGTGCCCTCCACCGAGTCGGCGAGGAGGTAGCTCTCGTGGGGCAGGGTCTGGTCGACCCCGACCTTGAGGTAGTTACCCCCCGGCTCGTCGCCGATGGGGGTGTAGATCGAGTACCCGTAGGGGTTGTATTCGCCCACCAGGGTCGAGGCCCGGCCGTCGAGATCGGTGACCACCTGGCCGGCCCAGGCCCACTCGTTGGGGTACCCGTACACCTCCCAGGTGCCGTAGATGAAGATGATCGCGCCGTCCACGGGGTCGCCGTTGGCGTCGGTGACCTCGAAATCGAGGGTGGACTTGAGGGTGCCGTAGGCCTCGGTCCGTTCGGTGGAGATGAAGGCGTCTCCGCGGGACGAGGTGATGATGTACAGGCGGTTGGAGCTCAGCCCGGGGTCGTTCTTGTCCGGGTGGGCGCCCGACCGGGTGTCGTCGCAGTCGCCGTCCACCAGCAGCCAGCCGTCCATGTCCCGGTCGTGTCCCCGGGCGCCGTCGTCCACCACGCCGTCGCAGTCGTCGTCCACGCCGTTGGCCAGCTCGGCCGCGTCGGGGTGGCGGGTGGGGTCCCCGTCGTCACAGTCACCCCACAGCACGCTGTGGCCGTCGCCGTCGAAGTCGTTGTCGTCGTAGAGATTGTCCGACGAGCCGTCGCAGTCGTCGTCCCGGTAGTTGTCCGCGACCTCGTCCGCCCCGGGGTGGATCTCCGCGTCGCCGTCGTGGCAGTCGCCGTCGAGCACGGAGTAGCCGTCCCCATCCCCGTCCGCGGTCACGTCCCACTGGCCCTGGTCGGCCACGCCGTCGCAGTCGTCGTCCCGGCCATTGGCCGCCTCGAAGGCCCCGGGGAACACGGCCGCGTTGCCGTCGTCGCAGTCGCCGGCGAGGATGGTCACCCCGTCCTCGTCCGCGTCCGCCTCGTCCAGCCCGTCGTCGGCCACCCCGTCGCAGTCGTTGTCCAGGGCGTCGATGAGCTCCTCGGCACCCGGGTAGACCAGGGCATCGGCGTCCCGGCAGTCCCCGTCCTGGATCGAGTACCCGTCGCCGTCCCCATCCACCTCGGCATCGGCGAAGGGGTCGTCGGCCACGCCGTCGCAGTCGTCGTCCCGGGCGTTGGCCACCTCGACGGCGTCCGGGTTCACGTCGGCGTCCGTGTCGTCGCAGTCGCCGTCGGCCACCGACCATCCGTCCCCGTCCCCATCGTCCTCGTCCAGGGCGTCGTCGGCCACGCCGTCGCAGTCGTCGTCCTTGAGGTTGCGGGACACGCCGCCGGCGTACTTGCCGAACTCGCCCCACCACTGGTCGTCCCACCACTCGCCCCAGGTGTGGTCGTTGGAACGGGCGCCCACGTTCTGGGCCGGGATCAGCGCCGTGCGGGCCGACGACACGAACAGGTCGGCGTACTCGCCACAGTTGCCGCAGCCCACCGCGTAGATCCGGTTGGGCTGGACCGGCCGCTCCTGTTCCGCACCCCAGTGGATGGCCTGGCCGATGAAGGCCCAGACCTGACCGTGGCCGGTGCTCTCGTAGTCACTCGCCTCGCCCCGGGCGGACAGGATCTCCGCCTCCGGCAGCAGCTCGGACAGCAGGGGGCAGGTGCGGTCCTCGGGGCAGTCGTCCCGGGCCCGGTCCCACAGGAACTCCCGCCAGTGGTACCCCTCGCCCGGGGCCACCGCGTCGCCCGACTCCCAGCCGTCCACGTACACCGGCAGCTCGTCCTCGAGCCGGGGGTGGGCCACGAACCAGTAGTACAGATCCCGGTCGATGGTCCGCTCCTCGAGCACCCCGGCCTCGATCTCCACGAGGTAGGTCGTGGTGGTGTGGTAGTCCGGCTCCCCGGGCTCGCCCACCTCCACCAGCTCCACGTAGGGCAGCACCAGGTCGTACTCGTAGATCATCTCGGCGTTGCCCGACAGCAGCTCGGGGTAGAAGTAGTCCGCCTCCAGGATCTCGGGGCTGGTGTGGGCGATCCCGAACCCGATCTCGTCGACCATGTAGGGGTCCTCGGCGTCGATCACCAGCCGCGCCAGCTCGTCCTGCAGCTCGTCACCCACCCGGCCCAGGTTGATCGCCAGGTCGTCGGCCAGCCAGTCGGGGACCAGGGCCACCGCCTCGAGGGCCTGCTCGGTCAACTCCAGGGACTCGTGGGCGACCGCGAGCGCCGGCGGATCCACGTCCTCGGGCGGGGCGGTGGTGTCGTCGTCGTCGGCTTCCTCGGGGCAGCCGATCGCCAGGAGCAGGATCGAGACGAGGAAGGGGAGCCAGCGCGAGGGGACCATGGGAACCTCCGGATCGAGCGCGACGGGGACGTCGCCAGTGCCGATCATACCGCCGCCCACGCGGGCTGCTACCTTGTCCCGGTGATCTGGATCCTCCTCTCCCTGCTCGCCGGCCTGATGGACGCCACCATCTACGCGGCGATGAAGAAGCTCTCGGACGTACCGCCCCACGTCACCCTGTGGTGGCGGTTCTTTCTGGCATTGCCGGTGCTGGGCATCCTGCTGGCCCTCGACGGCTGGCCCGAATTGCAGCCGGGCCTGCTGCCGGTGCTCGTGGTGTTCAGCGTGATGATCGCCGCGGGCAGCCTGCTGATCATCCGCGCCACCCGGATCTCGCCCCTGTCCTCGTCCATGCCAATGCTGTCGTTCACCCCGGCGTTTTTACTGGTGACCTCGTGGGTGATGCTGGGCGAGCGGTCCGGACCCCTGGGCACGGTGGGGGTGCTGGCGATCGTGGTCGGCGCGTACGTGCTCAATGTCCACCAGCGCTCGCTGGGGCTCCTGGCGCCGCTGAAGGCGCTGGTGACCACCCGCGGGTCGCTCTACGTGCTGGGGACGGCGCTGATCTACGCCGTCACCGCCAACCTCGGCAAGATCGGCATCCTCAAGTCCAGCGCGACCTTCTTCACCACCGCCTCGTACCTGGTGGTCTGCGTGGTCGTGCTGCCCTTCATGCTGCGGGCCAGCGCCGGCCAGGTCCGCGCCCTCCGCGCCCACCTCGGCCCCTTCCTCCTGATGGGCGCCGCTGCCGCGGTGATGATGATCTGCTACGCCGTGGCCGTGCAGCTGACCATCGTGCCCTACGTGGTCGCGCTCAAGCGGACCAACGGCCTGTTCAGCGTCCTGTTCGGCGTGATGCTCTTCGGCGAGGGGCGGATCCGCCAGAGCCTGCTGGGGGCGGCGATCATGTTCGCGGGGGTGGTGTTGATCACTCTGTCGGGGACGTGAGCCATCGCCGGCGGGCTCGTGCGGTCAATGGACCGTGAACTCCAGCGGTTCCGCATCGAGATCGCCGGTCCAGTAGGGCACCCCGACCTGGGCCTGGTGCTCGATGTGGTTCTCGGACCGGACCGTGTAGCTCTCGCCACTGGTGAGCTCGTAGTTCTCGTGGACCCGGAACTCTCCGTTCCACGTGGCTCCCGGGGCGACCCTCTTGACCATGGAGGCGGACGGCTCGACGTAGTCGTACATCGGTCCGATCCAGGGGGGACTCTGGCCGTAGCCGTCCTCGACCCAGATCGACGGGAAGTAATGGAACAGGAAGGGCACCGCCGTGCTGCCGTCGTTGCTCAGGGTCCAGGTCACCACGATATCGTCGCCGACCTCGAAGGCGTCGCCTTCCAGGTCCATCTCGAACCTCAGGTCCCCGGCGCAGCCGGCCGCCAGCAACAGGGTGCCCGCCAGGGAGAGGAGGAAACTTCGCTCGGGCTTCATGGGACCTCCATGCCTTGGTTCACTCCGCAGGCTCGGGCGGCCCGATGGGCAGCTCGACCGAGACCATCCGCCAGGTGCCCTGCTGCTCCTCGAACCCGATCGCGAATCCCTCGATGCCAGGGGTGGTGAGCCTCGCCACGTCGCCATCGACCTCGGCTCTCATCACCTGCACTCCCAGCGCCAGGCCTTCCGGGGAGGTCGAGATCCCGGCTCCGCCGATGCCGTGGAGGATGGCGGGACCGGCGAGGGCCCGGAAGTGGTCGGGATCGACCTCAGCCAGGTCGGGTCGCCGCTCGGTCAGACAGGCCTGCAGAGCCGCCCAGTCGATCCGCCGGTCCAGATCGATGGATTCGGCGAACCCCGCGAACATCCGCAGCAGGTCCAGCGCGGCCTCCTTGACGGCCACCTCCCGCGGCCCTTCCGCCGGGTGGGGGAGGTCCTGCGAGCATTGCTCCCGGGTCCCGGCGAGGCCCTGGATCGGCATCCCTGCCACGAGGGGGTCGTCGAGCCAGAACGCCAGGATCCGATGGTCATCCGAGACCGCCACCACCGAGGCCGTCTCTCCCTGCTCGAAACGAACGGGGATCACGGGGGTGATCGTGCCGCGGAACTCCATCTCGGTCCGTTCCCCCACGACCAGCTGCGCCTCTTCGACCCCGAGCAGACGTCCGGTCACGCCGCCCCAGGCGACGATCTGGAGCGGGTACCTCGCGGGGGTCTCCAGATCGACCATCCGGGCGAGCAGCTGCACCGACGCCGTCGGGTCGAAACAGGGGCCCGTGTAGGCGATCGCCCCCGTCTTGTCCCGGCCGGGCCCGGAGACCTCCGAGATCCACAGATCGCCCCGACGTTCGGTCCGGGCCGAGCCGTACAGCGGAGTCCCGTGGAAGGAACCCCGATCTTCGACCTCCCTCGAGAGCAGGGCGAACGTGGGATCGAGACGGGTGACCTCCTGGATCCACGTGTCCTCGACGAGGCTGGTCACCGTCGACGTGACCTGGAAGTTCCCGTCGTCGCCCTGCTCCACCACGCGCTCCACGAGGGCCGTGGCGACCCAGTCCAGGTACAGGCCGTAGTACTCGGTGCCCAGGAGGGCGGCCCCGTCGGCGTCCGCGGCTCGCCGCACGGGTAGGGTCGCGAGGTCTTCCTCCGAAGAAAAAACGACCTCCGTGAGGGCGTTCAGGGAGAGGCTCTCCCCCAGCGCGGTGTCCATCGCCGCCAGGAACTCGGCGGTGTCGAGCAGCGGGGCCGCGGGATCCGGGGCCTCTACACCCCCCACGGACTCCGCCTCGTCGGGCCCTGCCTTCGTCGGGTGTGGCGGGAGGAACCCGGACGGCAGGAACGGCCCGCCGCTGTCGACCGGCACCCTCCAGGGTTTGGGGAGGGGGTAGATCGACGGATCGGCCTCGTGGAGCCGCGCCTGTGCGCGCTCGAGCCACGGCGAGTGACGGGTGGACTCCGCCGCGACGACGAGCACCCGCTCGTACATCGCGACCGCGGCGACCTCGAACGGCTCCGCGAGCTCGTCCGGCGCAGGGAAGTCCCCGTCGACCTCCGGGAAGGGCGGATCCCAGGCGTAGATCATCCCGGCGAACTCCCAGAGCAGCTCGCCGTCGAGGAACAGGCAGCCCAGGACATGGTCGTAGTCGGGGTAGTCGGCCATGAACCGGATCGCCGCCGCCCGGATGTCCAGCGCCACTCGGATCTTCGCCCGGTAGACCGGCTTCAGCTCCCGGGAGTCCCAGGTGTCGGGCAGGGCGAGGGCCCGGTAATCCGCGAGCCGAGCCTCGAACTCGGGGAACGCGACCTGTGCCGCGGCGGCGACGCTCCGCCCGTCCAGCACCTCTCCCCGCGAGCGAGCGCGATGGTACCGCGCGAGCAGCCGCCGGCCGATCCGCTCCCGGGCGGCCTCGTCCCCCGATTCGAGCGCTGCCTCCCAGCGTTCGTGCAGCTTCTCGATCCGGAGGTCGGTCGCCCCCGGGTCGGCAGCGCCCGATTCCGAGGCGGCCGCGACGACCACCAGGAACCCCGCCACGGTCCACCAGCGAGCCCGTATTCGACCGCCCATGTCAGCCCTCGCTCCAGAACGTGCCCACCGGGCACCGCCCGCGCCCCACCAGGGCGAGCTGACCGGTCTCCGGGTCGAACACGCAGATCTCATCCTGTCCCAGCTGGAACACCACCACGTCGCCCGGGAGGTGGGTGGCGTAGCGGGCGGGCAGCATGCCCGCCGGCGTCTCCCAGGCCAGGTGGACCCGTCGCCCGTCCGTGTGTCGCCCACTCAGGCCCACGCCCCAGACGTTTGTCCGGAAGCTCCAACCGCTCTCGATCGCAGACCCGAGCTTGTGGACCGAGCCCCACCACCTGGGGCCGTGCTCGTTCCAGACGATCCCGCCCGCATCGCCTGCCTCCTCCGCGGTGAGGAAGTCGGCGTGGACCCTGCGCACCGCATCATGGGTCCTGTCGCCGCTGTGGAGCACCAGGTCCCAGGTCTCCGTGACCTTGTCCGAGGGGCGGACCACCAGCCGCGACTCGACGGCTGCCTGGCTGGGCTCGGCGAGCCGTCGTCGTTCGTCGCCGGCGAGACGCCGGAGGATGACCTCCCCGTCGTCCACCGACAGGTAAGCGACCGCTGCCTCGTCGGGCAGGGACATCCGCGCCAGGGGGACGATCTCGGCGTCCGTGTACAGGGAGGTGAAGCTGACGAATCCGTACCAGACGACCAGCGGGACGTAGGTGGCGGTCTGGACCACCAGCGACGCGCGGAGGGTCGCGCGCAGGTTCCGGCGATTGGCGGGAAACGTGTACGAGACGAACGGCAGCTCCGAGAGAAGGGTGATCAGGTACGCGACGGGCAGTGCCACCAGCGCGTAGATCCAGGCCGTGCCCAGGCGGATATGCTCGGAGTCCAGCACGAGGCTCCCGCAGAGCACTCCGACCGCTGCGGACGCGTAGTTGGCCGCGATCATCATCAGCGTCGCCCGCAGCGCCGGCAGCTTGAACAGGGCGGCGAGGGCCAGCCCCTCGAGCAGCCCGATCAGCAGGTTGCCGAACGCCAGATGAATGCCCGTCGACAACATCAGCGCCGTGCCGGTGTTGGCTGAGGCGATGGACGGGCACGCCAGAAACGCCGCGGCGAGAATCGTCGCTCTCGTTCTCACGCGTTCGTGTCCCTTCGCAGCCTGTACTGGACGGCCGCGACCGAGAGCGCCGTCATGTAGACACAGAGCACGAGCGCGGTCTTGAGCGGATACATGGCTAGGGGGAGGTACTCGAGCCTGCTCTCGAGCGTGGGCGCGGAGGCGTGGTGGCAGGCGGGGTCCGTCATCACGTGGCCGAGATGACCGACCGTGCCATAGAGGCCCACGGCGAAGACGATGAACACACCGCCGAACAGGACCGCATCGATGCGGGCCTTCCTCGCCTTCAGCACCTGGAAGAGCGCTAGACCCGTGTGGAGGAACGCCAGGGCGATCGCCACGTAGGTGTACGGAGAGCCCTTGGTGATCGTCTCGATCATCGACCCGACGAGCATCCCACCCCACCCTCTCCGCGGCGGACATTGCCGACGGTTCCTGGCTGCCCGCCCACCGCGGCCCAGGACCCTGTCAGTGTCTCACGGGGATCCCCGTTGAGTGGCATCCTTGGAGTCTCCCACGATCAGCATACGCGCCCCGTTTCCCGCCGGGCGCCTGGAGGAGACCATGTGGACGATCCGGAGACGTGAGCTGGCCGCCGGGCGGACCGTGCACCACCGGCTCGAGCTGGAGGGCGAGCGCGTCCCGTACGAGCGGGTGATCCAGCTGTGGATCCAGTCCCCGGAGTTCCGCTCCTTCTTCCTCGATGCGCTCTCGGAAGCGCCGTTCGCGGCCCTCCGCTGGGAGACCCCGCCGGTCACCTCGGACACCCTCGACCGCGCCTTCGAGTTCGTGCTCGTCGACAGCCCCTGGCTCGCCGTGCCGCCGGACAGCTCCCCGTTCGAGGAGCACTTCCGGGCGTCGGCCCTCGCGGTCACCTTCCCGAACCTGGGCCACGACGCCGTCCTGGTCGCGCCCTGTCCGCCGGCCACCCCCGTCGACTACGCCCACCTGGCGGCCTTCCTGCGGGAGGCCCCCGGGGCGCAGCAGCACGAGCTGTGGAGGAGGGTGGGGCTGGCGATGCAGGCCCGGGTCGGCCCCGAACCGGTCTGGCTGAGCACCGCCGGCGGCGGCGTGGACTGGCTCCACGTCCGCCTCGACGACCGGCCGAAGTACTACGCATACGCTCCGTTCCGAGAGACGTAGCGCGGTGGCGCCCACCCGAGGCACCGGAAACCGACGGACATCGGGGTCGACTTCACCATGTAGTTCAGCGTTCCCACCCGCCCTCTGCCTACGCTGGTCGTCGAGGCCTCCAGCATGGGAGCGGACGTGCGCCCGATCTGCGGCAGCGCTTTGATCGTGACCCTGGCCCTGCTGGCGCTCGCGTCTCCCGCGGGCGCCGACGAGGTGGAGGTCCGCGTCCTCGAGGACTCGGGCGACCGGACCCTGCTGGACGTCCTGGTGCCGGAGCCCTCCCTGATCCCGGTGTGGATCGACGGCCAGCTCTTCCATCACGTGAAGGTCGAGGGCTCGACCCCGATCAAGGACTTCGACGGCGACCCGGAGCTGCCCAGGATCAGCCGCAGCCTGATCGTGCCCGACGACGCGCGGATGGAGGTGACCGTCCTCGAGTCGGAGGGGTACGCGATCGAGGGCGTGGACGTGGCCCCGACCAAGGGGATCCTGCTGCGGACGGTGGATCCTTCGGACGTCCCGTACTTCTTCGGCGAGGTCTACGACGCCGAGGGGAGCTTCCCCGCGACGACGGCCGAGCTGCGCGAGCCCTACATCCTGCGGGACTGGCGGGGGGTGGTGCTCGACCTTCACCCGGTCCGCTACGATCCCCGGCGGCGCACCCTGCACGTGGTCGAGCGCCTGCGGGTGGAGGTGGCGACGGCCGGCCCCGGCGAGGCCAACGTGTTCGAGCGGAGCGGCCGGGGGCAGTCGAGGGAGTTCGAGCCCCTGTACGCCAACCACTTCCTCAACCACGACCTGCGCACGGCCCTGTACCCGCCGGTGGACGAGCACGGGGGGATGCTGATCATCGCCCACGACGCCTGGCTGGGCAGCGTGCAGCCGCTGGTGGACCACAAGAACGCCATCGGCATCCCCACCACCGCGGTGGGCGTGTCGACCATCGGCAACAGCTCGTCGGCCATCGGCTCACGGATCGCGTCCGAGTACGCCGCGGGCAACCTGGCCTTCGTGCTGCTGGTGGGCGATCTGTCCCAGGTGGCCAGCCCCACGGCCTGGGGCGCCCCCACCGATCCCACCTACGCCCAGGTGGCGGGAAACGACACCTACCCCGACCTGCTCATCGGACGCTTCTCGGCCGAGAGCTCGGCCCACGTGGACACCCAGGTGGGCCGGACGATCCAGTACGAGACCCTGCCGGCCACCACCCAGCCGTGGTTCAAGACCGCCATCGGCATCGGTTCCAACGAGGGGCCCGGCGACGACGGCGAGCACGACTACCAGCACATCGATCACATCCTCGACGACCTGGCGGGCTACGGGTACACCCAGCTGGACGAGCAGTACGGCAACGGGGCCTCGTCCAGCGCCATCAAGAGCGCGCTGAACGCCGGCCGCGGCGCGGTCGCCTACTGCGGCCACGGCTGGATCGGGGGCTTCGTCACCGGCAACCTGGACAGCAACGCCGTCAACTCGCTGACCAACGGCGGCAAGCTGCCGTTCGTGGTGGCCGTGGCCTGCAACGTGGGCGAGTTCCAGAGCGGCACCTGCTTCGGCGAGTCCTGGCTGCGGGCGACCAGCGGCAACCAGCACACCGGGGGCATCGGGTTCTACGGGTCCACGGTCAGCCAGTCGTGGGACCCTCCGATGGCGGCCCAGGACGAGGTGTTCGACCTGCTGGTGGCCGAGCAGCACATCAGCCTCGGGGCGCTGCTGTTCGCCGGGTCGGGCCGGATGATGGACGAGTACGGTAGCACCGGTGTGTACGAGTTCGAGCGCTGGCACCTGTTCGGAGACCCGTCGGTGCGGGTGTTCGGGATCATCGAGCCGACCACCGGCATGTCGGTGACCCCAAGCGAGGGATTGTCCGCCGGTGGACAGGCGGGCGGACCGTTCACCCCATCCGAGGCGGTCTACACCCTGGAGAATCACGGCGATCAGTCCATCGACTTCGAGGTCGTCCACGGCGGCGGCTGGCTCCAGGTCGACCCGGCCAGCGGCTCCCTCGGCCCCGGCGGCACGGCCCAGGTGACCGTTTCCCTGTCCGCCGGCGCCGCGTCGCTTGGCAACGGCCAGTACGAGGAGGACGTCCACTTCGTCAACGCCACCGACCACGAGGGGGACGCCGACCGGACCGTCTTGCTGGAGGTCGGTGTCCCCACGCTGCAGCACGAGTGGAAGCTCAACGAGGACCCGGGCTGGACCGCCGACGGGGAGTGGGCCTACGGCGCACCGTCCGGTGGGGGCGGCGAACACGGGTACCCGGATCCCACGTCCGGGCACACCGGCACCCACGTCTACGGCTACAACCTGGCCGGCGACTACCCCAACCAGCTGGGCCAGATGCACCTGACGAGTTCGGCCATCGACTGCTCGTATCTGACCAAGACGCGCTTGAAGTTCATGCGCTGGCTGGGCGTCGAGGACCACGAGTTCGACCACGCCTCGGTCTCGGTCAGCACCGATGGCCAGTCCTGGTCCCTGGTCTGGCAGAACGAGTCCGAGCTGGCCGACGCCCAGTGGACCGAGCAGGAGATCGACATCTCCGCCATCGCGGACCGCCAGCCCAGCGTATACGTCCGCTGGACCATGGGCAGCACCGATGAGGGTTGGCGCTACTGCGGCTGGAACCTGGACGACATCCAGATCTGGGGGATGGGCTCGGCCGACTGCTGGGACGTGGACGGCGACGGTTACCTGGAGGCCGAATGCGGCGGCGACGACTGCCACGACGACGACTACGACGTCCACCCCAACGCCCTGGAGGTCTGCGACGACGGGGTGGACAACGACTGCGACGGCAAGGTCGACCGGGGCGGGGACTGCGGTCCGGGCGACGGCGAGTCTTCGGACGACACGCGGATCGGGGCGGGGGGCTGCCAGTGCCGGGCCGGGGCCGATGCGCGCGCGGCCCTGGCCTGGCCATGGCTGACGGCGCTGGCGCTGGCCGTGGTGTTCCGGAGGAGAACTCCCTGAGGGTCAGGCGTCAGCCGCTGGACTCGCTGTCGTCGTCGTCGTCGTCGCCCGAGGACCCGGTGTCGTCACAGTCGTCGCTGCCCTCGCAGTCGGGGTCGTCGCAGTCGAACAGGCCGTCCTGATCGTTGTCCGCGTCGTCGGCGCACTCGCCGGCGTCGTCCCCCTCGTAGGCACCGCTGTCGTCATCGGCCACCGTGGGGCAGCCCACCGGGATCGCGAGCGCGGCGATCCACACGAGCAGGTACGGGGTCCGCATCTACACCTCCGGATGGGTGCCGAACCATAGCTCAGTCGATCGGCATCGGTCACGGCGGCGAGGCGAGCGGGAGAAGAATCTCCAGCGCCGTGCCCCGTTCGTTGCCGCGGGGGCCACAGGGAACGCCGGGAAGCCGGACCTCACTCCCCCAGTCCTCGAACCACCCCGTCCAGCCCCCAGCCCGGGTCCACGTCCAGCCCCAGGAACTGCAGCACGGTCGGGTGTCCGTCCATGTGGGTCGCGGTGCCGGGTTCAATCTCGCCGGGGACCACGGCGTCGCCTGCGATCACCAGCCACACGGTCTGGCAGGCCTCGTTCAGGGCGCCGTGGCCGTTGCCCTCGCCGCCGTGATCGGTGGTCACCACGACCAGCCACTCCTCGTCCGCGGAGCGGGCCTCGGTCGCGTCGACCATCTGGCCCAGCTGCTGGTCCGCGAGCGCGATCGCCGCCAGGTAGTCCTGGTTGGTGGGATCGAACCCGAATTCGTGACCCGCATGGTCGACGTCGTCGAGTTGCGCGAAGATCACGTCGAGAGCCCCCTGGCCGACGGCTTCGACGGTCCAGTCGGCCACCTCCTGATCGGTGGCCCAGGTCCAGTCGGCGATGGCCTCCTGCTCGACGATGCCCGAGTAGATGTCCAGCCAGTGGGTCCCCAGGCCGGCGCGGGCCCCCAGGCCGTCCCAGGCCCGCCACAGGAAGGTGGGGTAGTCGGGGTTGCGCTGGTCGTAGTCGCCGTTGCCGACGATGCCGTGCTTGTCGGCGTCCACGCCGGTGAGGATCGAGGTCCAGCCGGGGCCGGAGCTGGTCACGGCCTGCAGCTGGCTCGTGGCGTCGAAGCTCCAGGCGGCCCGGCCGAGCAAGCCGTCGAGGGTGGGCGTGTCCGCGAGCTGCACCGCGTCCGGCCGAGCCCCGTCGAAGCCGACCACCAGGGCCTTGCGGACCCGGTCGTCCGCGGGCTCGGCCGAGTCGTCGTCGTCGTCACCGCCGGTGGGGCAGCCCCCGATGAGCAGGACGAGACACAGGAGTGGCAACGCTTTCACGGGCTCACCTCACAGCCGGCCGTTTCCCTGCCCTGGCCCATGGTAGCGTGACCTCGATGGCCCGCAAGAAACCAGCGATCTCCGCGGTGGTCTCGGCGTCGCGCGTTCGGCGGGGGCTGCGGCTCGGACGGCTCGCAGCCGGTACCGGGGTGCGCGCCGCGGTCTCCCGTGGCAAGGCGGCGCTCTCCCGTTCCTCCGGCGCGGACGACGCCTCGCAGGCTTCCCACCAGCGCTCGGCCGAGGCCATGGCCGAGGCGCTCGGAGGCATGAAGGGCCTCGCGCTCAAGCTCGGGCAGATGATCTCGTACGCCGACAACGATCTGCCGGCGCCCTACCGCAAGGTCCTCGCCCGGCTCCAGGCCGACGCGCCGACGATGGACACCGACACGGTATCCGCGGTGGTCGAGGAGCAGCTGGGGCGTTCACCCGACGCGCTGTTCGCCTCGTTCGATCGCCGACCGCTGGCCGCCGCGAGCATCGGGCAGGTGCACCGCGCCACGTTGCCGGACGGCCGGGACGCGGTGGTCAAGGTGCAGTTCCCGGGCGTCGCGGACGCCATCCGCGCCGACATCCGCAACGGCGCCCTGCTGTTCGCGTTCGGGCAGCTGCTGTTCCCCAACGTCAAGCGTTCCGATCTGCGGGACGAGCTGACCCAGGTCCTGCTCGAGGAGTGCGACTACGAGCGGGAGGCCGACAGCCAGCGGGAATTCCGCGCCCTGTGGGAGGACCACGAGGTCATCGCCGTGCCCCGGGTGTTCGACGAGTTCTGCGCCCCGCGGGTCCTCACCTCCGAGTACGTGACCGGGCAGCGGTTCGCCGAGTTCGCCGCAACGGCGACCCAGGACCGCAAGAACCGCGCGGGCCACGCGATGCTCGAGTTCATGCTGGTGTCCTTCGTCGGCCACGGCCTGTTCAACGGCGATCCCCACCCGGGCAACTACATCTTCGGCGACGACGGCACGGTGGCCTTCCTCGACTTCGGCTGCGTCAAGCACATCCCGGACGCGTTGCGCGGCGACTTCCGGCGGTTCCTCTCCTCGACGATCCGCAACGACGCCCACGGCATGCTCGAGGTCGTGCGAAACCTCGGCTACGCACCCCCTGGATCGGGCATGACCGGCGAGCAGTGGCTGACGGTCGAGCGGTACGTGCAGCGGCCCTGGCTCCACGATCGGGAGTTCACCTTCGATCCCGAGTTCATCCGCGGGATCTGGCCCGTGGTGCTGCGCAACCCGGACATGCGCAAGACCGGGCTGCCCCGGGAGTTCCTGTTCCTGAATCGACTGTGGTTCGGGCTCTACGCCATCCTCGTGGACCTGCGCGCCACCGGCCGTTTCCACGGGATCGTGCGGGACCTGCTGGGGACGGAAGAGCTGGGAGAGCCTACCGACGCCGCGCCATCCACAGCGCGGCCATGACGAGCAGCGCGTACGGGGGTGCAGGCCCGCCTACCGCGGAGCACGAGCAGTCGTCGCCCTGGGGTCCATCGCCCGCAGAATCGTCGTCCCCTGCTGCGTCGTCGTCCCCCCCGTCGTCATCGTCGTCCTGGTCGTTGCAGTCGATGAACTCCTCGACCTGCAGCACGGTCAGTGAGGACGGCGGCAGGGTGCCGGACAGGGACTCCTCTGCCCACCCGGAGCTGGAGCGGAAGACCAGGTCCGCGTCCTCGTTGCTGTCCAGCGGGGCGCCGCTCAGCCGGCTGCCCTCGGTCCACTCGATCTCGTCGAAGGGCATGGTCAGCACCACGTCCCGCGCCTGGTCGGGGCTGGTGTTGAACAGGAGCACGACGTACTCGTCGGAGTGGACGAAGGCGAACGCCTCGATCCAGGGCACCTCCAGTCCCTCGTGGGTCCAGCTGTTGGGGACGTCCTCGAGGGTGACGTCGACCTCCGACCCGCGCAGCGCCTCGTTGACCATCTCCAGGGCCAGCAGCGCGGGTCGCCGGCGCCCCGTGGCGGTCAGGTCGCGGGTGATGCCCCACAGCCGCACGTACTCGCCGGGCTGGTACGCGTAGCTGTACCCCGCCAGCGAGAACAGGTTCTGGGCCGCGGCGGGCAGGTCCCTGGCGTAGCGCATCAGGTGCAGCGCGAGCGCCTCGCCCGAGACGCGGCTGGTCACCCAGCGGTTGCGCACGTCGGACGCCGTCGCGCCCTGGGTGGTGTGGAAGTTGAACTCGTACAGCAGCAGCTCGTGGCCGCGCTCGGCGACGATCTCCGCCAGCGGGGTCAGCTCCTCCACCGAGCGCTGGGCGCTGGCCATCGCCCAGGCCACGAAGGCGTCGTCGTCCTCGCCGAGGTCGTCGGGGTCGCCCAGCAGGTAGGGCGCGATGGCCAGGGCATCGTGCTGGTCCGAGGCCTCCTCGATGGCCACGTTCTGGTCGAGCCACGCCGCCTGCCCGCCGATCACCAGCTGGATCCGGTCGGGATCGAATCCGTGGTGGGAACGCATCCGCTCGAAGGCCCGCGCGGCCACCTCGCCCAGGCGCGTCCCCCCGTCGAAGGACGCCCCCCAGAACGGGTCATCGGGGGTGGCGCCGCCCCAGCCCTCGTTGCCGAACTCCAGGTAGATCGTCGAGAAGCGGCCGGTCCAGGCGGTGCCTCCGCGGCCGGGATCGGTCAGGAACGCCACCAGGTCGTCGATCTCGTCCTGCATCAGCGCGGGGGGTAGGACCACCCAGGGGGCGGCCCCGAGCCGCTCGCACAGGCCGAGGAAGTCGGGGAGCGAGTAGGCGTAGCTCCCCCCGCCGTCGGTGGGGCGGTACCGAGAGGTGCCCCGGCCGGCCGGGTCCGCCAGCAGGTACTCCAGATCGCTGCCCAGCTGCCCTCCGTGCATCCGCAGCACCCCGGGCTGGAGCTGCTCGAGGGCCTCCACGGTCGTCCGCGCGAAGGGCGTGTCCCCGGCGTCCTCCTCCAGGATCGCGACCTCGATGTCGTCGACCCACACCTCGCCGGCGCCATCCGATTCGATGCGCACACCGAGGATCGGCCGGTACTCACCGTCGGATGGAACCGTCGGATCGTCGGTGCCGGCGAGCACGGGACACCCTCCGTCGAATTCCTGCCACCCGTCGCCCAGCGCGTACGAGTCCTCGCAGAAGGGGTCCTGGCCCTCCCGGAAGAACGAAACGGTCACCTGCCCCTCGCCACGGCCGCTCAAGCCGAGGAGCACGTTGCCCTCGACAAGCCGCAGCTTGCCGGAGCTGGGGTCGCCGTCCCGCCAGGAGCTGTCCATGTAGAACGTGGCGCTCCCGCCCCCCTCCCCGAACCGCAGCGCCTGGCTTCCCCCGCCCGCGTCCTCGTCCGGGTCGAGGGCGGTGTCTCCGGCGCAGGTCCACGCGCGCGAACAGCTGCCCCCCTCTTCCTCCGCGCGGACGAACAGCACGTCGCCCTCGCCGACGATGGGCCCGGCGTCGGCCTCGCCGTCCCCGTCGTCGTCCAGCACGAACACCAGGCGATTCCCCTCGTGCGCATACGAAAGGATGGTCCCGCTGCGATCCACGGCGGCGCCCGAGGCGACCTCGAATCGGCCCCCGTCGAACGTCCCGCTCGGCCAGTCGATGGAGGCGGCGTCCCGTTCGATGTACACCCGGTCCGGCTCGCCCCCGGAGGTCAGCAGCACCGAGCTGCGAACCAGGGGCTCGAAGCCGCCGTCGAGCACCAGGTTGTGCATCGTCACGCCCGTGGCGTAGCGCTGGATCCCGCCCAGATTGACACCGATCTGGCGGTAGCCACCGACGCCGGTCTGGCCCGCCACGGTGATCCGCAGCGGTTCGTCGGCCGCGGCGCTGGCGCTCACCAGCAGCGCGATGAGCAGCAGGGTGATCCGCATCGCAGCTCGCATCCGTGGCCCTCCGGTGGGCCTCGCTCCGCCGGGAGCCGCCCGCTCATGCCCCGCGGACCAGACTAGCAGAGTCACCGGACGCTCCGGAAAGGCGGGATGCCGCGGCTCTGTGCCGTGCTACGCTCCAATGAGGGAGTCCTGCACGATGCGATCGAAGCTCCTCCGCCTCTTCGCCCTTCTCGGCATCCTGTCCCTCCTGATCGGCTGTCCAAAGGGGGATGACGACGACGCCTCCGGGGACGACGACACCACACCCGGGGATGACGACACCGGGGACGACGACACCACCGGGGACGACGACACCACCGGCGACGACGACAGCGCCGGGGACGACGACACCACCGACGAGCAGGCCCGGTGGACGTTTGCCGTGTTCATGAACGGCGACAACAACTGCGAGTTCGGGGTCTCCCAGGACCTCAACGAGCTGGAGCTGGTGGGCTCGGGGGACGGGGTCCACGTGGTGGTGCAGGCGGACCGCATCGACGGCTACGCCACCGACGACGGCGACTGGACGGGAGCCCGGCGGTACTACATCACCGCGGACGCCGACGTGCACACGGTCTCGTCCACCGTGGTGGAGGATCTCGGCGAGGTCGACATGGGCGACCCGTGGGTGCTGTCCGACTTCCTCGTGTGGGCGCACACCCACTACCCCGCCGAGCGCATGGCGCTCATCTTCTGGAACCACGGGGACAGCTGGACGATCACCACCCCGACCACTCCGACCGACCAGGTCATGAAGCTCGTCTCATCCGACGACACGGACGGCAGCTCCATCAGCATCGCCGAGGGCGAGCTGCGCGAGGGGCTGGAGGCCATCGTGGATCTTCGGGGAGGCCCCCTGGACCTGGTGGGCTTCGACGCCTGCTACATGGCCAGCTGGGAGGTGGCCCACTCGCTGAGGGACCAGGCCCTGTACATGACCGGCGCCGAGACCACCATCGACATGTCGGAAGGCTACATGTACGAGAAGGCGCTGATGCTGCTGCGGGACACCGAGGCGGCGGCGGACGGCGCCGCCCTGGCCGACGAGATGGCCTTTTCGGCGGTAAACGGCGGGGGGGAGTGGTGCCATTCGGCCATCGACCTCACGGCGCTGGGGGAAGTGGCCACGGCGGTGGACGACCTCGCGGGTCTGGTGCTCGCCGACGAGTCCCTGGAGATCGGCCTGATCCAGGCCCGGCAGGACGCCCGCGGCGCGGACTTCGAGTGGAAGAACTGGTGCCTGGACCTCTACGACTTCGCGAACGTCCTCTCCGCCTCCCCGGACGCCCAGCTGAGCGCGGCCGGTGATGACCTCGTGACCGCCATGGACACGGCGGTGCTGGGGTCCTACGGCATGGGAGCGTACGACTGGGTGGGCGGCCTGACTTTCATGTTCGACCTGGACTACCCGAACTACCTCACGCTGTACGCGAACGGGGACGGCGCCACCTGGTCTCAGGACACCCGCTGGGACGACGTCTTGCTCCACCTCGCCGGGATGTGACGGGCCCCCCGCCGCACGCCAGATCTGGCTCCCGCGCGGCCGGGAGGCGAAGATGGCGTTCGAGGTGACCATGATTCGAGGATGGCTCGCGATCCTGGCGATCGCCCTGTTGACCGCGCTTCTCGGCTGCCCGAAGGGGGATGACGACGACGCCACAGGCGACGACGATGCCACAGGCGACGACGACACCTCGGACGACTACGACCCGGTGGACTACGTCGACCCGCTGATCGGGGCCGGCGGGGTCGGCTTCGGCATCGCGGCCTCGTTCCCCGGGCCGGCGGTACCCTTCGGGCAGGTGCGGCCGGGGCCGGACACCTCCCTGTCCAGCGGTGCGATGCCGATCCTGCACTGCGGCGGCTACTACTACGAGGACACCCACATCAAGGGCTTCTCGCACATCCACCTGCACGGGGTGGGCGCCGCCGAGTTCGGCAACATCCGGTTCATGCCGACCCTGGGCATCGACGAGGACACCATCGACTGGAAGGGCCACCGATCGGAGTTCTCCCACGACACCGAGGAGGTGGAGGCCGGCTACTACGCGGTGACCCTGGACGACACCGACATCCGGGTCGAGCTGACCGCGACCACCCACGCGGGCATGCAGCGCTACACCTACCCCGAATCCGACGAGGCGGTGGTGTTCATCGACCTGTCCGCGGCCCTGGACGGCGCCATCGAGATCGCCGACGTGCAGCTGGACCCCGACGGCGGTGAGCTGACGGGCCACGTGTACAACAACGACGGCTTCGTCGGCCGCGTCGGCGGCGCCCACTTCCACTTCGTCACCCGCTTCGACGCGGTCCCCACCGGCTGGGGGACGTGGTCCGTGGACGAGGAGGAGGCCGTGACCCTGGTGGACGGCGGCACCGACGGCGAGGGCGCGCGCATCGGCGCCTGGCTCCGCTTCGCGACCACCGAGGGCGAACAGGTGACGCTTCGGACCGGGATCTCGGTGATCGATCTGGAGCACGCCCGGGCGAACCTGGACGGGGAGATCGGCGAGCTGACCTTCGACGACGTCCGCGAGGAGGCCCGCGACACCTGGAACCACGAGCTCTCGGTGGTCGACGTCGCCGGCGGGACCGAGGACGAGCGGACCATGTTCTACACCGGGCTGTACCACGCCATGCTGATGCCGGCGACGTACACCGAGGCCGGTGGGGACTACCTGGGCTTCGACTACGAGGTCCACCAGTCGTCGGATTTCACGTACTACACCGAGCTCTCGCTGTGGGACACCTTCCGCACCGAGCACCCCCTGCTGACCCTGCTCGCCCCGGACCGGCAGCGGGACATCCTGATCTCGGTCGAGAAGATGCTCGAGCAGAGCGGAGGCCTGCCCAAGTGGGCGCTGCACACCGGCGACACCGGCTCGATGATCGGCACCCCCATCGACCAGATGGTGGCCGGTTCCTACCTCAAGGGCATCCGGGGGTACGACGTCGAGGCCATGGCCGACGCGATGATCGCCCACGCCAGCGGCTGGGGCATGGAGGGCGACCGCAGCTGCATGGAGGAGTACCTGACGCTGGGGTATGTGGCCATGGACGGCGACTGCGACAAGAGCGTCTCGCGCACCCTGGAGTTCGCCTACAACGACTTCGGCGTGGCCCAGCTCGCCGACGCCCTGGGCCGCACGGCCGATGCCGAGGCGCTGTACGAGCAGTCCCTGAGCTACGAGAACGTGTGGAACGACGAGCACGAGTTCTTCGTCGGCCGGGCCATCGACGGCAGCTGGGCCGAGGACTTCGATCCGACCAACTTCAACTGCCCGGACTATTGCGAAGCCAGCGCCTGGCAGTACCTGTGGCACGTCCAGCACGACGTGGACGGCCTGGCCGCGCTGATGGGAGGACCGGACGTGCTGGCCGAGCGGCTGGACTGGCTGTTCGAGGCCACCATCGAGCTCCAGGAGGAGCTGATGGAGGGCATCCCCAGCTACTACTACTGGCACGGCAACGAGCCGGACATGCACGCCGCCTACCTCTTCGACCAGGTGGGCCGTCCCGACCTGACCCAGAAGTGGGTGCGCTGGATCATGGAGGACGCCTACTCCGCGGGCCCCGAGGGCATCCCGGGCAACGACGACTGCGGCACCCTGTCGTCGTGGTACGTCTTCTCGGCGCTGGGCTTCTACCCGATCCCGGCGACCGACCTGTACCTGATCGGCAGCCCGATCTTCACCCGCGCCACGGTGCACCTGCCCGACGGCGACCTGGTGATCACCGCCGACGGGGCGTCACCCGACGCGCTCTACGTCCAGTCCCTCACCCTCGACGGCGAACCCCTGGACGAACCCTGGGTCCGCCACGACCAGATCGTCGGCGGCGCCGAGCTGGCGTTCGTGATGGGGGAGGCGCCGTCGGACTGGGGGGTGACCGCGTCGAGCGCCCCGACAGGCGACGGCCGGTAGGCTACGGTCTGCAGCTCAGTCGCAGTCGAACGCGTCGTCGCACTCGTCGATCCAGCCCTGGTAGTCGCAGTCGATGCTGGCGATCCAGTCCGCGCACACGTTGAGGTCGCCCACGTCTTCGACCACACAGTCGGTGAAATAGGTCTCGATCACGGAGGTGACGCAGGTCGCCTGGTCGAAATACAGCGCACAGCCGACCGCGTACTCGCAGTAGATCTCGACGTACTCCTCGAGGGTCGAGATGTCCTGCTCCACCGTGTCGTCGTCGCCCGTCGCGTCGTCGTCGCCCGTCGCGTCGTCGTCGCCTGTCGCGTCGTCGTCGCCCGTCGCGTCGTCGTCGCCCGTCGCGTCGTCGTCGCCCGTCGCGTCGTCGTCATCGTCCGCGTCGTCGTCTGCCGCGCCCTCGTCGACCGGGCCGTCGTCCGACACGACACAGCCGGTCGGGACCGACACCATCCAGAGCAGGGTGGAAACGAGCAATGCCAGGGGCGTTCGCATGGGGGCCTCGCGTGGTCTGGGGGTTGGTCGCGCAAGACTCCCGCGCACTGACCCGATCGACAAGACCGCTTCGGGAAACCCACCGTTTCCCACCGTGAGGGAATCCCCGCGACCGCCCTGGCGTCGCCCTCGGAGTGGGCGGTTCCGACGGGGATGTCCTGTGGCTTGTTATGCTCCCCCCCCGACCGGAGGGAACATGAACAACCGACGTCGCCGGCCCCTGGCCCCGCTCCTGGCCCCGCTCCTGGCCCTGCTCCTGGCCCCGCCCGTCTCCGCCGGCGAGTGGCAGCAACCCCCCCAGGAGGTCCTCGACGTCCTCCACGCCCCCCGCCTCCCCTGGGTGTGGACCGCCCCCGGGGGCAAACACCTGCTCCTGGCCGATCCGGTCTCGTACCCGGACCTGGCCGAGCTGGCGGGCCTGATGCACAGGCTGGCCGGCATGAGAG
Source organism: uncultured Rickettsiales bacterium (assembly GCA_964542165.1). Classification (GTDB taxonomy): domain Bacteria; phylum Myxococcota_A; class UBA796; order UBA9615; family CAYRNR01; genus CAYTBN01. Next base: position 22,403 of record CAZITQ010000051.1, on the reverse strand, counting down.
TCGATCCCACGGTCAACGGATTCCACGGCAACTACGGCGCCGTCTCCCTGCGCCTGCTGCGGGTGGAAGATGGCACCAAGGTGCCCCTCGAGCTGCCCGGCGACGCCGAACTCCTCGACGTGTCGTGGACCGTGGACGGCGAGCGCTTCGCCCTGGAGGTGGAGCACGACGACCACGTGGGCCTGTGGGTGGGTTCGGTGGACGGCGAGCTGCGCGAGATCGAAGGGGTGGCCCTCAACCCCCTCCTGGGCTCGGCCGTCCAGTGGATGCCCGACCAGAAGCGCCTGCTGGTGCGGCGAATCCCCGCCCGCGGTGACGCGCCGGAGCCCCCGCCCTTTCCGGCGGGGCCCGAGATCCTCGAGGGATCCGGGGCCACGGCCCGCTCCACCTACGAGGCCCGTAACCTCCTCTCCACTCCGCACGACGACGACCTCTTCAGCTACTACGCCACGTCCGAACTGGTGGTGATCGATCTCGACAAGGGCAAGGTCGATCTGCTCGGGGAGCCCGCCCTGTACGCCACCGCCGACGTCTCACCCGACGGCAAGTACCTCCTGGTGGAGCGCCTCACCGGCGAGCTCTCCCACGAGGTGTCCTGGTGGCGCTTCCCCTCCGAGGTGGAGGTATGGACCCGCAAGGGCAAGCTCGTGGCCACCGTCCACCGCCATCCCCTGCTCGACCAGGTGCCGGTCCACGGGGTGCAGGAGGGGCCGCGGGGCATCTCGTGGCGCCCAACCGTCCCCCACACGCTGTTCTGGGTCGAGGCCCTCGACGGCGGCGATCCGATGGCCGAGGTGCCCCACCGTGACCGGCTCATGCGCCTGGAGGCCCCCTTCGATGGCGAGGCCGAGGAGGTCTACCGGGCCGAGCACCGCGTCCGCTCGTGGCGCTACGGATGGACCGCGGACGGCCCCCTGGTCCTCACCGAGCGGGAGCGGATCAAGCGCTGGCGCTACACCTGGCTTGTGGACGTGGACAGCGGTGAGGCCGAGCTCTGGTACGACCTCAACGAGAAGGACCGCTACGGCTCCCCCGGCTCGCCGATGCACCGCCAGCTCGACAACGGGGAGTGGGTGCTGCGCCAGCGGGGCGACGCGGTCTACTTCCGCGGCAGCGGCGGCACCGACGAGGGGGACCGCCCCTTCCTGGATCTGCGCTCGCTGGACAGCGGCGAGGTCACCCGGCTCTTCCGCTGCGATCCCGAGCGCTACGAATACATCGTGGACTTCGGCGCCGACGAGGACAGCTTCGTCCTCCGCTCGGAATCGGCCGCGGACGTGCCCAACTACCACCTGTTGACCCTGGGTGACGAGGTGGAGGCCGGCGAGGGCGAGGCCACCCGCGCCCACGACCTTCGCCCCATCACCGCCTTCGAGGACCCCACGCCGCAGCTGCGGGACATCGACAAACGCATCGTCCGCTACGAGCGCGACGACGGCGTGCCCCTGAGCTTCACCCTCTACCTGCCCCCGGACCACCGGGAGGGGGAGCCCCTGCCCACGGTGGTCTACGCGTACCCCCTCGAGTACTCCGACGCCTCCACCGCCGGGCAGGTGCGTGGCTCGGCCCAGCGCTTCGACCGCTTCGGCGGGTCCTCGCACCGCTTCTTCCTGCTGCAGGGCTACGCCGTGCTGGACCGCACCGCCATGCCGATGATCGGTGACCCGGAGAGCACCTACGACACCTTCGTGCCCCAGCTTGTGGCTGACGCCGAAGCGGCGGTGGCCAAGGCTGTGGAGCTCGGCGTGGCCGACCCCGAGCGCATCGGTGTGATCGGCCACAGCCACGGTGGGCTGATGGTGGCCAACCTGCTGGCCCACACCGATCTGTTCGCTGCCGGCATCGCCCGCAGCGGCTCGTACAACAAGACCGTGCAGCCCTTTGGCTTCCAGTCCGAGCGCCGCTCGCTGTTCGAGGCCCGGGACGTGTACATCGACCTCTCCCCGACGTTCTTCGCCGACCAGATCGACGAGCCCATGCTCCTGATCCACGGGGCCGAGGACGCCAACCCGGGTACCCGCACCTACCAGTCCGAGGTGCTGTTCGAGGCCGTGCGAGGCTCGGGAGGCACCACTCGCCTGGTGCTCCTGCCCCACGAGGACCACGGCTACCGGGCCCGCCAGAGTATCGAGCACGTGCTGTGGGAGCAGATCCGGTGGTTCGACGAGCACTTGAGGGACGCGGACTAGGCGCGCCGGGCGAGGTCCGGGCCCGGATCAGCGCTCCAGCTCGACCGTGATCGACCAGCCCGTGTCTTCGCTGATCTGCACCTGGCGGCCGGGCAGGTCCATGCGGATCATGGGGTCGCCACCGCGCTCCCCGGCCGAGCCCGTTCCGTCCACGGCCATGGCCGGGGCGCCGTCGCGGGCGCTGCAGAACACGTAGCCCACGTCCGGCGTGGCGCCGTACAGGGCCGTGCCCCCGCAGGTGACCGCCACCCGGCAGTTGAAGGTGACCGTGCCCGGGAAGTTGGGGTCCGGGTGGACCTCCACCGTGCACGGATCGCCGGTCTGCACCGGCGCGGAGCCCTCCACACTGCCCACGATGCCCGCGCCGCTGTACCCCCGGCTCAGGCGTCCCTCGGCGTCGCTCTCGGTCGCCGAGCCGCCGCAAGGCACGATCATCAGGTACCGGTCGTCCGTCTCCAGGACACCGTGGCGGATCGTCCACGCCCCGCCCGCCTTCTCGGCCAGGTAGTGGTACCGGCCCGTGCCGCCGCTGCCCTTGACCGGCAGCGACCGCTTCGCGAGTTCGGCGTTGTTGTTGTTGTCCACGCCCGGCATCGCCAGCGACCGGGTCGCGATGGGCGTTCCCAGCGCCCGCTGGGATTCCCGGCAGTGCTCCAGGGAGACCAGCGCCTCGGCCTTGTCCCCGCCCGTCATCGACATGCCCAGGAAGAGCCCCAGGCCCACCAGCGGGACGAGCAGCCCGGCGGCGACTCGCACCAGCACACGCCGCGGGGGCTGGCCGGAGTTCTTGCGCCCCTTGCCGCCATCTCCGTCCAGCAGGTTCTGCAGCAGCGCGATGGCCCGGTCCAGCTCGTCGTCCTCGATGCGCTGCTCCAGCGCCTGGGCCAGCTTGCGGGCGAACTGGCTGTCCCCCAGCGCGGGGATCGCGAGACGGGCGTGGTCCCGGCGCTCGTCCGGGGTCGGCAGGACGCGGGCCTGCTCGAGGATGGCGATGGCCTGGCGGATCTCGGCCTTGGGTGTGCTGAATGGATTCACTTCGGTCCCATCTCCCCCGCCGTCTCGGAGCGCGGGTTGCCTCTGGAGGGCGAGTATACTGCCCAGCCCTCCTTCTCCGGCCCTTTGTCCCCGAAGTCGCCCCGGGGCGCCTCAGCTCCGATGCGGCGCCCCGACTCCTCCCCACGGCGGGCGGCAGGGCTATGATCGGAGGTCCCATGCGACAACTCCATCGGTTCGACTCGTGGTGCCTGCCCGGCGCCCTCGCCCTCGCCCTCCTCGCCGCCCCCGGCTGCCCCACCGGGGATCCCTGGAGTGACGACGACACGTCCAGCGACGACGACGACGCAACCGGGGACGACGACACGACCCTCGGCGACGACGACACCGCGGGCTGCGAGGACGAGTGCGCGCCCGCGGGGGCCGAGGAGTGCTACGGAAACGGGATCCGCACCTGCGGCGAGTACGATGCCGATCCCTGCGACGAGTGGTCGGCCACAGAGCCCTGCGACGACGGGCTCGTCTGCGATCCGGCGACCGTGACCTGCGTCGAGAGCGAGGTAGAACTCCCCGACCCGTTCTCGATCGTGCTGCTGCCGGACACCCAGTACTACGCCGAGAAGCTCGCCGACGACCCCGACAACACCTACTACCTCCAGACCCAGTGGATCGTCGACCACCAGGCCGCCGAGGACATCCGGGCAGCCGTCCACCTGGGCGACATCACCGACAACAACACCCCCGACGAGTGGGCGATCGCCAGCGCGGCCCACGCCACGCTGGACGCCGCCGGCATCCCCTACAGCGTCCTGCCCGGCAACCACGACTTCCTCGACGGCGGCGACTTCGGCCGCGGCGACACCCTCATGGGCGACTACTTCGGCGAGGGCCGCTTCTCCGGCCAGTCCTGGTACGGAGGGGCCTTCAGCGCCAGCAACACCAACAACTACATCACCTTCGCGGTGGACGAGCTGCGGTTCCTGGTGCTCTCGCTGGAGTACGCGCCCCGCAAGGACCCGCTGTGCTGGGCCGAGGACGTGATCGCCGCCCACCCCGACCACCGGGTGATCGTGGCCACCCACTGCCACCAGACCCACGGCGGGGGGTACACGACCTCCTGCCCCAAGAGCGACTACACCACCACGGGGCGGCCGCCCCAGGCCGTCTGGGACGAGCTGCTGGCGCGCCACAGCACCATCTTCATGGTGGTCGCCGGCCACGTGGGCGACTCGGAGATCCGCGCCCAGACGGGCAACACCGGCCACACGGTCCACGAGATGCTGGTGGACTACCAGTTCGAGGCCGGCTGCGACGAGGCCCTGGCCAGCAGCTGCACCGAGCACTGTCGCACCGGCCACTACACCGGCAACGGCTGGTTGCGGCTGCTGACCGTCGATCCCGTGGCGGGCCTGATCCACGCCTCGACGTTGACCGTCGAGGACGGCAACACCGATCTGTTCCCGGGCGGCCAGCCGGTGCTGTACTGCAGCCCCCTGTTCGACCCCGGTTTCCCGAACCCCAGCGGAGACGACTGGTACGACCAGGACCCCCTCGACCCCGACCACCACTTCGACTTCCCCCTCCTCCTGGGCACCCCGCCGGTCTACACCTACGACGACCTGGGCCTGCGAGCCTTCCACGACCGGACTGTCAACTCGACCGCGTCGGGGGACCAGGACCGCCCGGCGATTGCGCTGTCCGGCGACGGGTCCTTCGTCGCGGCCTGGGAGGACGACTCCTCCGCCGCGGACGGGGCCGACAACCTCGACGTGCTGATCCGCGGGTTCGTGCCCGGGGGCTGCGAGGGGTTCTCGGACCTGTCGGCCGACGTGGACACCGCGGGCGACCAGCGGGAGCCGGCCCTGGCCGCGGACGCCAGCGGCAACTTCGTGGTGACCTGGGCCGACGACACCGACGGCAACGGCGTGTACCAGATCCGCGCCCGGGGGTTCGCGCCGGACGGCAGCGAGCGGTTCGCCGAGTTCACCGTCAACAGCGTCGCCACCGGCCAGCAGCGTGACCCCGCCATCGCCATGGCCCCCGACGGCCGCTTCGCCATCGCTTGGGAGGACGACCCGCAGAACGACGGCGACAGCCAGATCCTGGTCCGCGGCTTCGCCGCCGACGGCACCGAGCTGTTCGCCGACCGCAGCGTCCACGACGAGGACCAGGGCGATCGGGTCAATCCGTCGCTGGGCATGGATGGGGGCGGCAACCTCGTGGTGACCTGGCAGGACGACGGCGACGGCAACGGCTACGACCAGATCCACGCCCGGGGCTTCGACGCCGCCGGCGACGAGTGGTTCCCCCGGGTGACCGTCAACAGCGTCTCGGACGGTCAGCAGCGCAACCCCAGCGTCGGGGTCGACGACGCGGGCGGCTTCGTCGTGGCCTGGCAGGACGACCCTGGAAACGACGGCGACTACGACATCATGGCCCGCTCCTTCGCCGCCGGCGGCACCCCCCAGACCGAGTGGACCGTGGCCAGCGGTGGCCAGCGCCGCGACCCTGCCGTCAGCATGGCCCCCGGGGGCGCCTTCGCCATCACCTGGGAGGATGACGGCGATGGCAACGGCGCATACCAGATCAAGGCCGCCAGCTGGACCTCAGGCGGCGTCGCGTGGCACGCCGAGGCCACCGTCAACCACGAGAGCGCCGGCCAGCAGACCAACCCCGCCGTGGGCCTGGCCGACGACGGCACGCTGGTGGTGCTGTGGACCGACGACATGGACGGCAACGACGTGGGCCAGATCCTCGGCGCCGGGGTCGACGCGCCCTGACCGGGTCGAGCACCCGTCGGCCTCACTCCACGGCGAAGCCCTTCGAACGTAGATACGCGTCGAGGGGGGCGTCGCGGCCGCGGAAGGCGCGGTAGGCCTCGGCGGGATCGATGGCGTTGCGGGGGGCGAACAGCAGTTCGACCGCCCGGGCTGCCAGCTCCGCGTCGTAGTACCCCCCCGGGGCCTCGGCAAAGGCCTCGGCGGCGTCGGCGGAGAGCACGTCGGCCCACAGGTAGCCGTAGTAGCCCGCGGCGTAGCCCTCACTGGAGAAGATGTGGCCGAAGTGGGGCGACCGGTGCCGCATCACGATCTGGGCGGGCATGCCCAGGTCCGCGAGGGTCTCGCGCTCGAAGCGGTCCGGGTCCAGATCCGCGGGATCCGTGGTGTGGTACCGCATGTCCATGATCGCGCTGCCCAGGTACTCGGTGACCGCGAACCCCTGGTTGAAGTTGGCGGCAGCCAGGAGCTTGTCGACCAGCTCGGCGGGCATGGGCTCGCCGGTCTCGGCGTGGACCAGGTACTGCTCGATGACCCGGTCGGTGGTCAGCCAGCGTTCCAGCAGCTGGGACTGGGTCTCGGTGTAGTCGCGGACGCCGCCGTCGAGGGTGGGGTAGTCCACCTCCGACGCCAGGTAGTGCAGCGCGTGGCCGAACTCGTGGAACAGCGTCAGGGCGTCGTCCCACGAGATCAGCACCGGCTCCCCTTCGGGCGCCTTGACGAAGTTGCAGTTGTTCGACGCCAGTACGGTCTCGGGGCCGTGGACGGTCGTGTGCCCGCGATAGGCCCCGGCCCACGCGCCGGAGCGCTTGCCCTTGCGGGCGTAGGGATCGAAGTACCACAGGCCCACGGGCTCGCCGGAGCTGCGGTCGGTGACCCCCCAGACGCGCACGTCCTCGTGGTACACCGGCACCGAGCCGTCGGTCACCTCGGCGAACCCGAAGCCGAAGATCTCCCCCGCCACCATGAACATGGCCTCCCGCAGCTCGTCGAGCTGCAGGTACTGGCGCACCTCGTCGGAGTCCAGGTCGTAGCGTTGCCTGCGCACGCGCTCCGCGTAGTAGCGGTAGTCCCACGGTTCGATCTGGATCGCGGCCCCATCCGCGTCGGCGAGGGCCTGCATGTCCGCGACCTCCTGGGCCACCGTCGCGGTGGCCATCGGCCACAGGGACTCCATCAGGGCCATGGCGTTCTCGGGCGTCCCGGCCATGCGGTCCTCGAGGCGCCAGTGGGCGAAGGTGTCATAGCCGAGCAGGGCGGACCGCTCGTCTCGCAGCTGGAGGATCTCGGCGATGATGCGGTTGTTGTCCCGCTCGTCGCCGTGATCGCCGCGGTCGTAGTAGGTACGCCAGACCTGCTCGCGCAGGTCGCGGTGATCCGAGAACGTGAGGAAGGGCATCGCCGAGGAGCGCGTGTTGGTCACCGCATACTCGCCCTCGCGCCCCCGCGCGCTGGCGGCCGCGCCCGCGGCCGTGACGAGGCCGGCAGGTAATCCGTCGAGCTGGTCCTCGGTGAGGTAGTGGACGTATCCCTCCTCGTCGCCCAGCACATTGTTGGCGAAGGTCGTGTGCAGCTCGGCCAGGCGGCGCTGGATCGCGGCGTACCGTTCCTTGTCCGCCCCCGTCAGCTCGGCTCCCTGACGGGCGAAGCGGTCGACCACCAGCTGGACCAGCCGCTGCTCCTCGGGGCTGCGTTGCTGGAGTTCTTCGCTGTCGTGGACCGCCGCGACGCGGGCGAACAGCGCGCCGTTCTGGATGATCCGGGTGCGGTAGGCCGAGATCCGCGGGGCCAGCTCCTTCTGCAGCGCCCGGAACTCGGGCGTGGACAGGTTGCTGCTCCAGATCCCGTAGTACGCCATGGCCCGCCCCAGCGGACGGCCCGTGCGCTCCATGGCCACGATGGTGTTGTCGAAGGTCGGCGGATCGGGGTTGCTGGCGACGTCCTCCAGCTCGGCCAGGTGCAGGGCCATCCCCTCGTCCAGAGCCGCTTCCAGGTCACCCAGCTCCATGCGGTCGAAGGCCGGCACCCCTCCCTGGGGGCCGGTCCAGGGGGCGAGCAGGGGATTCGTGGGATTGGATTCGGAGTGCACGGGCGAGGCCTCCTCCGCGGTCAGGGGCAGCTCGGTTCGCGTATGGGCGCAGGACAGCACCAGGGTCAGGATCGGCAGGATCGCGATGCGGGCGGACATGGGCATGGGGTGGATCTGCTCTCCATGGTCAGGCCGGGGTTTCGAGCCTCTCCGAGGTCGCCGCTCGCGCGGCTCCCGGGCGCGCGGCCACGTGTGTGAGACGCACCGCCGAGACCGCACGAGCGATTCGCTCGACGGACGATCCATAACGCTTGTCCGTCGTGATGGCCAGGTGGGCAGATCGCCTTGGGTGCCGACACGAGGACTGAAAAAACCCCCCAAAGGGGGGGAAGAAAGGGCCGAATTTCCGGGTTGACAGGTTCGCTGGGACGCCCGGTATTCTGAGAGAAATCGCGCCCCACCTGGGGCCAAGGAGCCCGAGTTTCATGTTGTTCCTGATCGCCACTGCCGAACACCCGAGGCCGCGAGAGGCCATGGGGAGCGGTGCGTTCGGGTGGACCACCGTGCACGTCGTCCATAGCGACGGTTGTGACCCCGAGGAGGCAGGGCCCGGCTAGGCGATTTCGAGAGAAACGATGACCTGAAGCCGGGCCGCCGAGAGGCAGCCCGGCTTTTTTTCGTTCCAGGGGCCCCGAAGGTCTTTGACAACCGAATACGAAAGTCCCGAATCCCCTCGACGTTCACCGTCGAGGACGTCCGTGGGTGGTCACGGGGGCGAAGTCCTAGTGGAAGGACGCCGGTCTGTCGAACCGGAGGCAGCGGGTTCGAACCCCGTCGCTCCCGCCACCCACCCCGGGGCGGTTAGCTCAGCGGGAAGAGCACCGGTCTTACAAACCGGGGGTCGCTGGTTCGAACCCAGCACCGCCCACTCGTCACAGACGTCGGGCCCTTGGCTCGATTGGATTCAAGAGACGGCATGGCCAAGAAGGACAAGGCAGAGGACTGCAACTCCTCGATCCCCGGTTCGAGCCCGGGTGCCGTCTCCAGTTCACCTTCCGCGTCGAACGATTCCGTGCCTGTGCGACGTGCTACCTCGCAGCGCACGTCGATCGCACGGAGCGTGTCTACCGCGTGGTTCCGAGTTCGACTCTCCAGGGAGTCACCGTGGGGACGTAGCTCAGTCCTTGGTCAGAGCGCCTGGTCGTGGCCCAGGAGGTCGCCCGTTCGAATCGGGCCGTCCCTACCAGTCCTTTCGCCCCAGTGGGCTAGCGGTTCAGGCCGCCACCCTTTCAAGGTGGAGATCGCGGGTTCGAATCCCGCCTGGGGTACGAATCCCCCAATCCGCACCAGTAGCTCAGCAGCAGAGCATCGCGTTGCCAACGCGGAGGTCACGAGTGCGAATCTCGTCTGGTGCTCCAAATCCCCCGCGGGCGAGTAGCTCCAATCGGCAGAGCAGCGGTCTCCAAAACCGTTGGCTGGAGGTTCGAACCCTCCCTCGCCTGCCACCCCCCTCGGAGGAGTGGCCGAGTCAGGTCGAAGGCACCTGTTTGCTACGCAGGACGCCCCAACGGGTGCGCGAGTTCGAATCTCGCCTCCTCCGCCAAGCTACTATGGAGCCATACCCAGCCGAGCACTCACTCCCGGGATGGACGATGGCCAACGGTGTTCCCGTCATTCTCGTTCACGGCTACCTGGCCAGCCGCGCGCTGATGTTGCCCATGCGGTGGCGACTGCAACGCCTGGGCCTCGACGCCCACACCGTGGATTCCCCCTTCCTCAACCTGACCGACGTGCACGCCTGCACCCGCAAGATGGCCGACGAGGTGGACCGGGTCCTGCGGGCCTGTGGGGCGCGGCAGTGCGACCTGGTGGGGGTCAGTCTGGGGGGCCTGATGGCCCTGCAGTACGTCAAGCACTTGGACGGCGCTCCGAAGGTCCGCAAGCTGATCGCCATCGGAACCCCCTTCGCCGGAACCTGGGCGTCGGTGCCCGCCGTCGCCACCCTCGGCCTGATCTCCCGGGCGGCCTGGCAGACCCTGCCCAGCTCCGACTACGTCCAGGAGCTGGCCCAGGGGGATCTCCCGGCTGGCGTCGAATGCCACTCCATCTTCGCGTCCCAGGATCCGGTGGCTCCGGCCCACTCCTGTCGGCTGGAGGGCGCCACCAACATCGAGGTGGAGCCCCGCCTCAAACCCCTGAACCACCAGGGCCTGATCCTGCATCCCGAGGTGACCCGCATCGTGGCCGACATCTGCCGCTGAACGCCCGTCGGAGATGAAGTAGCGGGCTGGCACGACCTCCAGCCACCCTCTCTCCCCGGTCCACTCGTCGGCCTCGCCGGAGCTTGCCCAGCGATTAGACAAGCCTAACTCTAGGGAGGTGAAGCATCTACGCACCTGGGTCGAGGCGGTGGGCGCGCTGGCCGACCGGCCGGGGGACGGTGACGAGCGGAGGCTGCAGCACCGTTTCCTGATCGTGACCGCCGTCGCCATGAGCTTCGGGGGGCTGGTGTGGGGCACCATGGCGGTGGTCCTCGCCCTGCCGGTGCAGGCCACCATCCCCTTCGGCTACACGGCGCTGACCGTCGTCAACCTGACCTACCTCCAGCGGACCAAGAACTTCGCGGTCGCGCGCGCCTTCCAGGTGCTGATGAGCCTGGTGCTCCCGTACGCGCTCCAGTGGACGCTGGGCGGCTTCGTCGCCAGCGGCTGCATGATGAGCTGGGCGCTGCTCTCGCTGACCGCCTCCCAGTCCTTCGGCAACGCGCGGACTTCGCTGGTATGGCTGGGGGCGTTCCTCGGTCTGATGGTGGTCTCGGTGGCCATCGATCCCCACCTGCCGGTACCCGAGGTGATGGAGAGCGCCCGGCTGACCCGATTCGCCTTCGCCATCAACATCTCGACGGTGTCGATCACCGTGTTCGGGCTGACCAGCTATTTCCTCCACCTGCGCCACCTGTCGGCGGTGGAGCTCGCCCGCAAGAACCGGCAGATCGCCGAGTCCCAGCAGGCGCTGGTCCAGAGCGAGAAGATGGCCGCGCTCGGTCGGCTGAGCGCGGGTATGGCCCACGAGATGAACAACCCGGCGTCCGCCGCCCGGCGGGGAGCCAGCCACCTGGAGCGGGCGATCCACAACCTACGGGGCGCGTGCTTCGAACTCGGGCGCGGTGGGCTGGAATCGGAGCAGCTGGCTCGCCTGTCGGAGCTGGAGGAGCGGGCCCAGCAGCGCGTCCGCTCGCCCCTCGAGCTGGAACCCCTCGAGCGATCGGATCGTGAGGTGGCGATCGACGGCTGGTTCGACGACCGCGATCTGGACCCGCCCGAGGACCCGTCGGTGCTGGTGGAGATCGGCGTCGAGATCGACGAGCTCGACGATCTGCGGACCACCTTCGGGCCGACCCTGTCGCTGGTCCTCGGCCGGGTGGCGAGCTGGTACACCATCGTCGCGCTGCTCGGGGAGATCGGCCACGGATCGGAACGCATCATCGGGCTGGTCAAGGCGCTGAAATCGTACACCTACCTGGACGAGGCGCCGGTGCAGTCGATCAACGTCAACGACGGCATCGAGGACACCCTGGTGATGATGCAAGGGCTGCTCAAGCGGGGCGTGTCCGTGCAGCGGGACCTGGCGCGGGACCTGCCGTGCATCGAGGGCCGGGGCAGCGAGCTGAACCAGGTCTGGACCAACCTGATCGACAACGCGGTGGCGGCCATGCGGGGCGAGGGGGAGATCGACGTGGTCACCCGCCGCGACCGGGACGAGATCGTGGTGGAGATAGCGGACAGCGGCCCCGGCATCCCCGCCGAGCTGCAACCGCGGATCTTCGACCCGTTCGTGACCACCAAGCCGGTGGGCAAGGGCACCGGGCTGGGCCTGAACATCAGCCGCAACATCGTGGTCGAGAAGCACGGCGGCACGATCGCGGTGGACTCGGAGCCGGGCCGCACCCGGTTTTCGGTGCGGCTGCCGATCCAGGCTGCCGACTGTCCACCCGGTGCGTGACCTCGGGCTGGGAGGGAGACCGTTCGTGTCGAAGCCGATCATCTTGTGTATCGACGACGAGCCGGAGGTCCTGCGGGCGGTCGAGCGGGACCTCCGCGCCCGCTACCGTCGGGACTACCGCATCGTCCGCGCGGCCTCGGGCGAGGAGGCCCTCGACGCGACCCAGCGGGCCCTGGAACGGGGGGCGGCGGTGGCCCTGTTCCTGTCGGACCAGCGGATGCCGGGCATGGAGGGCACCGAGTTCCTCGAGGCCGCGGGAGTGCTCTACCCCGCAGCCAGCAAGGTGCTGCTGACCGCGTACGCCGACACCACGGCGGCCATCCAGAGCATCAACCGCATCGGCCTGGACCACTACCTGCTCAAGCCCTGGGATCCCCCCGAGCAGGCCCTGTACCCCGTACTGGACGACCTGCTCGACAGCTGGCGGGCCTCGGCCCCCGCGCCGGCCGGCGGCCTGCGGGTCGCCGGTACCCAGTGGTCTCCCGGCGCCCACGGGGTCAAGGACTTCCTGGCCCGCAACCGGGTGCCCTACCGCTGGCTGGACGTGGACAAGGACCCGGCAGCCAGGGCCCTGGTGGACGGCGTCAACCCGTCGGCCCGTCTGCCGGTGGTCCTGCTCGAGGACGGTACGGCCCTGGAGAACCCGGACCGCAAGACCCTCGCCCAGCGCGTGGGCATGAAGACCCGCGCCACGGCCGGACACTACGACCTGGCCGTGATCGGCGCCGGACCCGCCGGGCTGGCCGCGGCCGTGTACGGGGCGTCCGAGGGGTTGAGCACCGTGTTGATCGAGCAGGAGGCGACCGGCGGTCAGGCGGGCACGAGCTCGCGGATCGAGAATTACCTCGGCTTCCCCAAGGGACTGTCCGGTGGCGACCTGGCCCACCGCGCCACCGTCCAGGCCGAGCGCCTGGGCGCGGAGCTGCTGGTGCCCCAGGAGGTCGAGGGGATCCGGACCGACCACGCCTACAAGCTCGTGGCCCTGGCCGACGGCACCGAGCTGAGCTGCCGGGCGCTGATCCTGTCGACGGGCATGCGGGTGCGCCGGTTGCCGGCCCCGGGCTGCGAGGAGTTTTCGGGGGCCGGGGTGTTCTACGGCGCCGCGCTCACCGAGGCCGCCCAGTACCGGGACCGGCCGGTGTTCGTGGTGGGTGGGGGCAACAGCGCGGGCCAGGCGGCCATGTACTTCAGCCGCTATGCGGGCACGGTCACGATCCTGATCCGCGGCGCGGACCTGCGACGATCCATGTCGCAGTACCTGATCGACCAGCTCGAAGCGACCCCCAACATCCGTGTATGGCCCCACACCGAGGTCACCGAGGCCCAGGGGCAGCAACAGCTGGAGCGGCTCCTTCTACGGGATCGGGACAGCGGTGAGGAGGCCACCCACGCCGCCGCGGCCCTGTTCATCTTCATCGGGACCGCACCCAACTCGGCCATCGGCGGGGACGTGGTCGTCCGGGACGACAAGGGATTCATCCTGACCGGCGGCGACCTCCCTCGAAAGGACGCCCGCGTCCGGGGCTGGTCCGCCGACCGCGATCCCCTCCTGCTGGAGACCAGCGTGCCCGGCATCTTCGCCGCCGGCGACGTGCGCCACGGCAGCGCCAAGCGGGTCGCCGCCGCGGTCGGCGAGGGTTCGGTCGCCGTCCGCTCCGTCCACGAGTACCTGGCCACGGTCTAGGAGTCTGTCGGCCATAGACCTCCGCCAGGCCGCGCCGCCCTGCGGAGGCGGATTTCCGTGGCCGCAAGCGAGGCATATCGAGCTATATGGCGAGGGAGCGGGTGCGGAAAGACGTCCCGCAGGGTGGATGCGGACGCGTGAGCGTCTATGGCCGACAGGCTCCCAGTGCGCCGGAGCGCGCCCCTTCCCTTGTAACGCCTCCCCGGGTTGGTGAGAATCGAGCCCCACGGAAGGGGCCATGTCCACAACACACCACGACTTCATCATCGTCGGCGGCGGCTCGGCCGGCTGCGTGCTCGCCAACCGGCTCAGCGCCGACCCCGAGATATCGGTGCTGGTGCTCGAGGCCGGGGGCGTGGACCACGCCTGGGACTTCCGGATCCACATGCCCGCCGCGCTCACCTATCCGCTGGCCGGCAAGACCTACAACTGGTGGTACGAGTCCGAGCCCGAGCCCCACATGCACGGCCGCCGGATCTACCAGCCGCGGGGCAAGGTGCTGGGCGGCACCAGCTGCATCAACGGCATGATCTACATCCGCGGCAACGCGCTGGACTACCAGCGCTGGGCCGCCGAGGAGGGGCTGGAGGACTGGGACTACGCCCACTGCCTGCCCTACTTCCAGCGCGCCGAGAACCGCCTGATCGGCGCGGACGACTACCACGGCGACGAGGGCCCGCTGTACCTGACCACGCCTGCCTGCGACAACCCGCTGTTCGACGCGTTCTACGAGGCCGTGCAGCAGGCGGGCCACCCCCTGACCGACGACGTCAACGGCTACCAGCAAGAGGGATTCGGCAAGTTCGACCAGACCATCTTCCGCGGCCGGCGCTGGAACGCCGCGCGGGCCTACGTCCATCCGGTCAAGGACCGCGACAACCTGGACGTGCTCTGCCGCGCCCTGGTGTCGCGGATCACCTTCGACGGCAAGCGCGCCACCGGGGTGGAGTACCTGCACAAGGGCACCCCCCACACGGCCACGGCCGGCGAGGTGCTGTGTTGCGGCGGCGCGATCAACTCCCCCCAGCTGCTGCAGCTGTCGGGCCTGGGCAACGCCGCCGAGCTCGGCGAGCTGGGCATCGACGTGGTGCACGAGCTGCCCGGCGTGGGCGAGAACCTGACCGACCACCTGGAGGTCTACGTCCAGTACGCCTGCAAGCAGCCGGTGAGCCTGTACCCCTCGCTCAAGTTCTACAACCAGCCCTTCATCGGGGCCCAGTGGCTGTTCGCCGGCACCGGCACCGGGGCGAGCAACCACTTCGAGGGCGGGGGGTTCATCCGCAGCAACGACCGGGTCACCCACCCCAACCTGCAGTACCACTTCCTGCCCATCGCCATCCGCTACGACGGCACGGCCCCGGCCGCGGGCCACGGCTACCAGGTCCACGTGGGCCCGATGAACACCGACGTGCGCGGCCACGTGAAGATCCACTCGGCCGACCCTCGGACCTACCCGCGCATCCTGTTCAACTACCTGTCCACCGACCAGGAGCGGCGCGAGTGGGTCGAGGCCATCCGCTGCACCCGCCAGATCATGACCCAGCCGGCCTTCGACCCCTACCGGGGCGACGAGCTTGCGCCCGGCGAGGACGTGCAGACCGACGAGGAGATCCTCGACTTCGTCGCCCGCGAGGGCGAGAGCGCCTACCACCCCAGCTGCACCTGCAAGATGGGGTACGACGACATGGCCGTGGTCGACGCCGAGCTGAAGGTCCACGGGGTGGAGGGGCTGCGGGTGGTGGACGCGTCGATCATGCCCAGCATCACCAACGGCAACATCTACGCGCCGGTGTTGATGCTCGCCGAGAAGGCCGCGGACATCATCCTGGGCGAGACCCCCGCGGTCTCCACCGACGCCCGCTGGTACCGGTTCGACCAGGACGCACCGTGAACGGCGACCTGCTCATCGACGGGGCGCGGGTCCCCTCGTCCGCGGGCGCGACGCGCGCGATCTTCAATCCCTTCGACGGCTCGGTGATCGCCGAGGTGGCCGAGGGGGACCGCGACGACGCCCGGGCCGCCATCCGCGCCGCGCGTGCGGCCTTCGACGACGGCGGCTGGCCGCGGCGGCCCGGCAGCGAGCGCGGGGCGGTGCTGGTACGCCTGGCCGAGCAGATCGAGCAGCACCGCGACGAGCTGGCGCGGCTGGAGACCCTGGACACGGGCAAGACCCTGGCCGAGAGCGGCTGGGACATGGACGACGTGGCCGGCCTGTTCCGCTACTACGCCGAGCTGGCCGGAGAGCTGGCCGACGAGCCGGTGGATGCGCCTTCCCAGCACGCCACCAGCGTGCTCGTGCGGGAGCCCATCGGAGTGTGCGGCCAGATCTGCCCCTGGAACTACCCGCTGCTGCAGGCGTCGTGGAAGGTGGCCCCCGCCCTGGCCGCCGGGTGCACGGTGGTGCTCAAGCCCAGCGAGATCACGCCGCTGACCACCCTGAGGCTGGGTGAACTGGCCCTGGCGGCTGGCCTGCCCGCCGGCGTGCTCAACGTGGTGCTCGGGCCAGGCCCCACCGTGGGCGCCGAGCTGGCCGAGAGCGAACAGGTCGACCTGATCTCGTTCACCGGCGGGGTGGCCACCGGCCGGGCCATCCAGCGCGCCGCCGCCGGTAACATCAAGCGCGTCGCCCTGGAGCTCGGGGGCAAGAACCCGCACATCTTCTTCGACGACATCGACCTGGACCTGGCCGTGGACCACGCCCTCAACGGCGTGTTCTTCCACGCCGGCCAGATCTGCTCGGCCGGCGCCCGGGTGATGGTGCACGACACCCTGCACGACGCGTTCGTCGAGGCCCTGGCCGCGCGCATGGCCCGCATCCGGCTGGGCAACGGCCTGGACGAAGGCACCCAGATGGGCCCGCTGATCTCGGCGGAGCACCGGGCCAAGGTCGCCCGCTACGTGGAGATCGCCCGGGAGGAGGGCGCGCAGCTCGTGCTGGGCGGCTCCGCTCCGAAGGACGCCGCGCTGCAACAGGGGTTCTTCTTCGAGCCCACCCTGTTCACCGGCTGCGACGGGGGGATGCGGGTGGTGCGCGAGGAGGTGTTCGGCCCGGTGATCACCGTGGAGCGCTTCGGCACCGAGGACGAGGTCGTCGCGCGGGCCAACGACACCGAGTACGGCCTGTCCGCCGGCCTGTGGACCCGGGACACCGACCGCGGCGAGCGTGTGGGCCGCGCCCTGCGCTTCGGCACCGTGTGGATCAACGACTTCAACGTCTACTTCGCCCAGGCCCCCTGGGGGGGCTACAAGCAGTCGGGCCTCGGCCGCGAGCTCGGCCGCGCCGGCCTGGACGAGTATCTGGAGATCAAGCACCTGTACCGCAACCACCGCCCCGAGCGGCTCGACTGGTTCGGCGGCTGAGCCCATGCCCATCGAGCACATCCGCGCCGTGATCTTCGACATGGACGGCACCCTCGTCGACTCCGAGGGGTTGACCGGTGAGGCCATCGCCGCGCTGCTGCGCGACCGGGGTCTGGCGCCTGCCGACCTCGACGAGACGCGCTTCCACGGTCGCACGTGGGCCGCCATCGCCGACATGCTGTGCGGCGAGCATCCGCAGCTGACCGGCGACGTCGCCGCCGAGCTGCAGGCGCGGTTCCACACCGCGTTCGTGACCGAATCGCCCCCCCTGATCGGCGGCGCCCACGAGGCCCTGCTGGCCGCAGCCGCCCACCACGACGTGGCCATCGCCTCGTCGTCCAATCGCGAGAGCGTGGAGCACCTGGTCGAGCGCCTGTCCCTGCACGAGGTGGTCGGGGTTCGGGTCTGCGCCGAGGACTGCCGCGGCTCCAAGCCCGACCCCGAGTGCTACACGCTGGCCGCGACGCGCCTGGGCCACGATCCGGCCCACGCCCTGGTGTTCGAGGACTCGCTCGCCGGGCTGCGCGCCGGCCGGGCCGCCGGTGCCTGGACCGCGGCCATCATCCACGGCAAGACGGCCGCCCAGGTCGACGCCGTCCGCCCCTTCGCCGACCTCTGCGTCGACGACTACACCACCCTTCAGGCCGACTTCTTCGCCCGCATCCGGACCCGCGCGGAAGGGCCCAGGTGAGCGAACCGCAGACCCAGACCCTGCGCATGTGGCGCGTCCGCATCCTCACCACCACCTGGCTCTCCTACGCAGGCTTCTACTTCTGTCGCAAGAATTACGCGATCGTGAAGTCCTCGATCCTCGACGCCCTGGAGATCTCCCGCAGCGAGCTGGCCCACATCTTCACCGCCTACCTGGTCGCCTACATGCTGGGGCAGTTCCTCACCAGCTACCTGGGCCGCAAGGTGGCCACGCGCGTGCTGCTGCTGGCCGGCATGGGCGTCACGCTGGGCTGCAACGTCCTGTTCGGCTTCACCTACCTGATGGGGCCGGCAGGTTACGTGCCGATGCTGGTGCTGATGGTGGTCAACGGGTTCGCCCAGGCCACGGGCTGGCCCGGCAACGTGGGGGTGCTGAGCAACTGGCTGGGGCGCCGCGAGCGGGGCCGGGTGATGGCCGTGTGGGCCACCAGCTACCAGCTCGGCAGCATCCTGGCCAAGTCGTTTGCCGCCTTCCTGCTCGCCGTGGCCGGCGCCCTGTGGTCGTTCTGGGGCGCGGCCGCGATCATGGCGGGAGTGTGGCTGGTGTTCTGGTGGCTGCAGCGCGACCGCCCCGAGGACGTGGGCCTGCCGTCCCTGGTCGAGGAGGTGGAGGTCGAGGTCCCGGTCGACGGCACGGCCGAGCGGGTGCACACCAGCGGGCTGTTCGCCGGGTGGACCCGCTCGGTGATTCTGACGGTGTTCTCGATGGGCGCCGTCTATTTCGTCTTCAAGTTCCTGCGCTATTCGCTGGACAGCTGGTCGCCCATGGCCATCGAGGAGCTGTTCGGCATGGGCAAGGGCCAGGCCGGGTTCATCTCCACCCTGTTCGACTGGATCGGCTTTCTGGGCGTGTTCGCCGCCGGGTGGGCATCCGACCGCTTCTTCCGCGGCCGCCGTTACCAGACCATCGTGTTGATGACCGTGGGCATGGTGTTCGCGTTCGGCTTTCTGGCCGTGTTCGGCGTGCGATCGGTGTGGATGTTCGGCATCGGTCTGGCCCTGTGCGGCTTCATGCTGATGGGCCCCGACTCCCTGCTCGCCGGCGTCGGCGCCATCGACGTGGGCGGACGCAAGGGAGCCATCGTCGCCGCCGGCCTGATCAACGGCCTGGGCTCCATCGGCCCCATCTTCCAGGAGGAGATCATCGGCTGGGTGCTGGACCGGCACGGGCAGCAGGCGTCGTTCTACCTGCTGATCGGGATGAGCGTGGTGGGGGTGCTCGGGACGCTGTACCTCGGGTACCGCTCGTGGAGTGGCCGGTCGACGCTCTGAGGTTGGAGGGTCGGGGCGGGCGGATTCGAAGCGTCGGTTCCCCCAGCTGGTTCCATTCACCAGGCACGGTCCCGGGCGTCCGATGGGCGTCACGATGCGCCGCTGTGGAGGCGAGGTGTAACCCTGGCGCCGCCGGATGGACCGGGTAGGGGGGACGAGAGACGGAGAGGAGCACGGCATGCGAGCGATCTGCAACGGCGCGGTCGTCGCCGAGAGCGACGACACCATCGTCATCGAGGGCAACCACTACTTCCCGGCGGATTCCGTCCGCACGGAACACCTGACCCCCAGTGCCCACACGACCGTCTGTCCCTGGAAGGGGCAAGCGAGCTACTACGACGTGGTCGTCGACGGCGACGTGTCCTCCAATGCCGCCTGGGTGTACACCGAGCCCAAGGAAGCTGCCGCAGCCATCCAGGGCCGCGTGGCGTTCTGGCGTGGGGTGGAGGTCGTCCCCGATTGAGTCCCCTACGGTCACCCGGAGGTCCTTCCGACGCCATACGACCCCGTGCTCTCCGGCCGCTGCTCTTGAAGCCGTCCCTCGAGGGCCCGATCATCGGGATCTCGATGCGTTGCGCGCGTGGTCGGCCACACGTCCCCGGCCTCAGCTCGCAACGACCATCGGAGGTGGACCGATGACCTTGGTGCTGCTCGTCCCCGCGGTCCTCGCACAGTGGCTGATCGGCGCGCACTTCCTGCGCTACGGCCACCTGCTGCCCACCGCCATCTGCCTCGCGCTGCCGGGGCTGCTGCTGATCCCCCGTCGCTGGGCGGCGATCGCCACCCAGGTCATCCTGCTGCTGGGCGCCGCCGAGTGGATCCGCACCACGGTCGGCATCGCCAGGGACCGCATCGCCGCCGGCGAGCCCTGGACCCGGATGGCCGTGATCCTGTCCGCCGTGACGCTGTTCACCATCGGCGCCGCGCTCCTGTTCCAGACGCGACGCCTCAGGCGTCGGTATGCCGGGGTGTCGCGCCGCGGAAGGGCGTCCTGAGGCCGGAGGGTGTCGGGTTTGGTCGGGGCGGGCGGATTTGAACCGCCGGCTCCCTGCTCCCAAAGCGGGGGACCCACACCGACCTCGTGTGATTTCAAGAGGTTACGCATGCGGGAAGGGGTGCAAATCGGGGGGTCTATGCGGGGATCTGCAAGACAGAATGCAAGACAGAATCCCGGGCACTGAGAGGGGACTCTTGGCCCCGGGAATCCGAGCATACGCTGGGTGAAACCACCCCGGCAACCGGGACCAGTCCGGCCATCCAGTCACCCCGCCTCGCCCACGACCTCCAGCACCTTCTTCCCCTTCAACCTCTGCACCCACCGGGAGGCAGCTTCGCCACGGTTCCGGGTCGCCAGGGACGCCCTCTCGCTCCACGACCCCGGTGGCCCGGGCGTACTCGGGCCCCACGGTAGTCCCCTGCTCGACCTGCCGGTTGACATGCGGGAGCGGCTGCTGTCCGAGGGCGAGGACGTGAGGGGGACGCTGAGCGCCATCCGGGAGGCGTTGCGGACGGCGAGGACGGCGGTGGGGTAGCGGTTGACCCGCCCAGCAGCGACGTGACAAGTTGATGATCCAAGTGAGGGTACCAGGCCGCACAGCGGCCCAGCTGAAAATAAACCGTACAGGTGCTCAGCAGGTTCGTTGGCGTGGCGGAAACAGAGTGGTGGCAGGAGGATGGAAGAAATGGGAATGACGACAAGGGTAGTATTGCCGCTGAGGGATATGTTGAAAACAAACAGAATAACAGTAGTGTTAGTTGCTCTCATTAGCTGTGTACTGTTTATGGGGCAAAGCGGCGACAGTGATACAATAAGAGCAAAGCGTATTGAACTAGTAGACGATTCGGGACGGGTTAGGATGGTACTGCGTGCAAATGATACGCCGGGAATGTTCATTTTCGACCACATTCAACCGACAGATACTGTATTGAGCATTGCGGGAGGGGGCTCAAATGACGGCGAAATAGTGATCGGAAGAAATCCGTTTGGTGAGGCTTTCCCACATGAAACCATGAGAAAGTGGTCAAACCAAGGATTGATAATCAGTAGCAACGGTGCTGCCTCAAGTATTCGCAGAGTGGAACACGAAGACGTCTATACTATTGGGGATGCAGTGGATGCGAGAGCGGTATTCCAACTGGGTAACATGTCAGGACTTAAAGGGCTAGTCGTTGGTAAGACGCACCAAGAAGACTACACCTGGATATCTCAGCATGGGATGTCGGCGCATAACGAAGATGGAGACATGGTCCAGATCACCCCCCGAGACATGCGTTTCGAAAGGGACGAGAAGAAAACCTATCGAGTTGGACCCTGAAGGCATGCGGGTGGTGTAGTGAAGCGCTGACCCCACACCCAGGAGGACGAACGACTTGCCCCGACATCGACTGGAAGAGGCCATTGGGGAGGCCACCGACAGGTTCATCGACGAGGTCACCGACCTGCTCAGGCAGGCGAAGCTCAACGACTTGATGGCACTCGGCCGGGAGGTCCCGGCACCTGCTGTCCAGGCCGAAGAGCCCCGGGACGAGGAACCCGCCCCTGAACCCCTGGCCGCCGCCTCCAACGAGACCCGGAAGACCACGTCCGAGGACCCCGCAACGCCCAGGAAGAACACCCCCACCGCCCCTCGCAAAACCCGCACCTGGCCCACCTGCTCGACCCCGGGCTGCACGGGGAAGATGTACGGGCCCAGCGGGTCGAAGCGCCTGTGCTATCGGCATCACCTGGAGGTGGGCGGGAAGCCTTCGCCCCTCACTCGGAAACGGTCGAAGGCCGGGGAGGCTGAACTGGGCCCCCAGGCAGCCGGAGAGGCCCGTCAGGGGGCCGGAGCGGGTCCTGATGGGCTTAGCGCAGGAGGGCTCCGGCGGGCCGTGGAGAGCCCAGGGATCGGCCTGAGGGCCAAGGACGAACATGGTGTCGTTCAGCACCCCGAGCGGGCCCCTGTGGGCGCTGAGACGACCGTGGTGGCCCAGACCAGCAAGCCCTCGACTCCGGCACCGAGACGGTCCATCAAGGACATCCGGCGCTCTGCCGTGGACCCATCGGTGTTTGTCCGGGGCAAGGGGGCGAACGGGCGGTCAAGAGGAACCGAGCCTGTAGCCGGAGGGCTGGGCCAGGCCGAGGCCCTGTTCGACATCCCGGGGACAGGGCGTGGGCGGTGAGGCGCCCGGAGTGCCCTGATGGGGAAGGGTCTGCAACGAGGTGAGTGGATGACCGAACCGGCACGGCTCTCCCTGTGAAAGCGCTTTCACGAGCTTGTCCAGCGCTTCTACGAGCACGATCATCAACGGGTGCAAAGCGGGAACGACGCTGGGGGACGACGAGTTCCCCCACGTCTTCGACCTCGGAGTCTTAGTTCGACCCAGCACGGAGTAGTCCCTGTGGT
>CAZITQ010000050.1:5665-44168 GCA_964542165.1 uncultured Rickettsiales bacterium | reverse complement strand
CTCGTCCCAGTCCGCGCGGGCCTTGAGGATCATGGTCTGCATGAACTCGTTCTCGGAGGTGATCGCGCCCATGCCCACCGAACGCCACAGGGCGAGCAGGTGGAGGACCTCGCCCGGGCCGCGTTCCAGGTAGAGATCCACCTGGTAGTCCTGATCCCAGTAGTAGTCGTCCCCCTCGAACACCGCGGGCTCGGGGAGCCAGGCGCGCTGGACCAGCGCCGGCCCCCACGGCGTGTCCTCGCCCAGGTCGGGCACGCGTCGGATCCCGCCCATCACCCGTTTGCTGTAGCCGGTCCCGGCCAGGGAGTCCTCGACCAGGCTCTCCCACGAAAGGGTGGCGACCTCGCGGGACAGGTAGGCGTCCTCGCCCTCCAGGTAGCTCCGCTCGCAGGCATCGACGAGATCCTCGTACAGGTCGGCCTGCTGGTCGCTGATCACAGCCCGCTCCACCTGGTCGAGGGTGCAGGGGAGGAGGCCGACCCGGAACAGCCCCACCGGGCTCGCGGGATCCCGATCCTGGGGCATGCCCACGGCGTCCAGGGCCTCCCGGTCGAGGGAGGACACCGTGCCGTCCACGGGATCGGTCAAGGCGTCGCCATCCACCGCCGCGTGGGCGTTCACCGAGGCGTCCGCGAGCTCTTCGTCCAGCCCCGAATCGAAACGTCCCCAGAGGTAGTGGAAGATCCCGTCGAGGTCCTCGGGCGCCGGTTCCAGGGGGGCACACGCGGGGGTGGCCAGGACCAGGGCCACGAGCCCGGCGGCGAGATGACTGCGGTTCGCGAAGGGGTGCATGTCACGCACCTGGTAGCCACTTCGCGCGCCGATGGCAACCCGCGGCCCTCCGCCGCGGCCCTCGGGAGGCGCCCAGGGCTCTGTTTGCCGTGCCCCGCGCGAGCCGTCTACCCTGGTACGGGGCGCCGTCCGCCAGGCGCCGGGAGGCAGCATGCGGATCGGGTTCATCGGGCACCTGTCGCTGGACACCAACGTGGTGGGCGACGTGATGCAGCAGGGCCGGGGAGGGGGGTCCTTCTACGGCGCGGCCGCTGCTGCGCGGTTGGGCGCCGAGACCGCGGTCTACACCAAGTGCGCCGACGGCGACCGGGCCGGGTTCGCCCGGGTCCTGGGGGACGGGGTCGCCCTGGCCGCCTTCCCCAGCCCCCGCTCCACCGCGTTCCGCAACGACTACCCCTCCGACAACCCGGACGATCGGATCACCACGGCGATGGCCCTGGCCGACCCGTTCAGTGCCGTGGAGCTGGGCGCCGTGCAGGCCGACGTGCTGCACGTCAACCCCCTGTGGTACGGCGAGTTCCCCCCGGACCTGCTGGAGACCGCCCGGGGACACGCTTCGACCCTGGCGGCGGACGCCCAGGGGTTCGTGCGCCGCGTGGCCGGTGACGGTCGCACCTACCACGAGGACTGGGCGGGCAAGGAGCGCTTCTTGCCCCTGCTGGACCTGCTGAAGGTCGACCACAGCGAGGCCGTCACCCTG
The DNA here is from genome assembly GCA_964542165.1 of uncultured Rickettsiales bacterium. Classification (GTDB taxonomy): domain Bacteria; phylum Myxococcota_A; class UBA796; order UBA9615; family CAYRNR01; genus CAYTBN01. The sequence continues at coordinate 42,676 of CAZITQ010000050.1, read as the reverse complement.
ACCGGCCTCGAGGACATCCACGCCGCCGCGGCCACCCTCTGCCAGCTGGGCGCGAGCGCCGTGCTGCTCACCCACAAGGAGGGGGTCCTGGTGCAGGAGGGACAGGAGGTCGCCGAGGCCCCCTTCGGCCCCTACCCCCTCATCGGCCGCACCGGCCGCGGGGACACCTGCACCGCGGCCTTCCTCGTCGCCCGCCTGACCCGCGACCTGGCCGCGTCGGTGCGGTTCGCCGCGGACGTGACCACCCGCAAGATGCAGTACCCCGGCCCCTTCAAAGGCTGACGCAATATTGGTCGTACCAAAGCGTTGACATTGGTTTGGTTTCGTGTAATTGGTCGTACCAATGAGCGAGACCAAATCGGATCTCCTGTTCCGCACCCTGCGCGACGAGCTGCTGGACCAGCGGTGGTCGACCGGGGAGCGGCTGCCCTCCGAACGGGCCCTTGCCGAGCGGTTCGGCGTGAACCGCGTCAGCGTGCGGTCGGCGGTGTCGAGGCTGACCGCGCTGGGGCTGGTGACGGTGCGACGGGGCGACGGCATCCGGGCCACCGGGGTCCGCGAGTCGGCCAGCCTGGACCTGGTGACCCATCTGCTGGACGCCAGCCAGGGGGACCGGGTGCCCCTGGATACCGTTCGCGACCTGCTCGAAGTCCGGCGAATGGCGGCGGCCGAAGCGGTCGCCCTGGCCTGCGAGCGGGCCACCGACGCCCAGATCGAGGCGCTGGGGCAGATCGCCGCCGCTCAGGCGGCCGCGATGGGGGATCCCGCTGCATTTGCCGCCGGTGACCTGGCCTTCGCGCGGGCCGTGCTGCGGGCGGCGGGGAACCTGGCCCTGGAGCTGCTGCTGAACACCATCGAGCGGTTCTACGAGTCCCGGCCCGAGATCGGGCGAGCGATGCTGGCCGCGCCCGCGGCGACCCTGGCCAGCTACCACGCGACCATCGCGCTGATCGTCGCCCGGGATCCCGAAAGAGCACGGGACGTGGTCCGCCAGACCCTCGCGGCCTTCGACCCGATCACCCTCGAGAGACTCGCGGAGCCGGGACAAGGCAACCACCAGACCGGGGAGGACGAGCGATGATCGGACGATTCTTCACCCAGCCCCACGGCGCTTACCGCAACTTCCAGCTGGTGTTCACGGTGCTGACCCTGAACTTCGTCATCCCCTCGGTCAGCTACCTGGTGGCCCCGGAGGCGGCCCTCAAGAGCGTGCACCAGCTCTCTGAGCTGTTCGGCGTGCCCTACACCGCCTGCGAGGACGGCCACTTCTGGCGGTTCCTGGCGTTCTCGGACGTGATGACGCTGGGGTTCATCTGCCTGCTCCTGCAGCTCAACATCCGCCGCTGGTACCCGGCCCTGCTGCCGCTGATGTTCCTCAAGTCCTGCTCGGTGTTCGCGTCGGCCTACGTGGGCCTGTTCCAGTACCAGCACCCCTTCTTCATCTGCCCGGTAGTGCTGGACTCCGTGACCGTGGCGGCGATGGGGTTCTTCGCCTCCCGGGCCCGCCGCCAGATCCGGGGTCGCCCCGACGCCGAGCTGGTGCCGCGGCCCCGCTTCGTGGAGCCGGAGGCGGTGCCTTGAGCTGGACCGGTTTCGAGCGCCGCTGGCTGCGGGCGATGGTGCGGGCCGCCCTGCCCGCCCCCCCGGAGCTGGCCGGGGACGTGGACGACGCGGCCGTCCTGGAGGCGGGCCTGGAGCAGCTCCGGGACAGCATGCCCCGGATCCAGCGCATCGCCCTGCGGTTCGCCGTCTGGCTGGTCTGCCTCCTGGGGCCCCTCGGTCTGCGCCGGCTGCCTCCGTTCACCCGCCTGACGCAGGACGATCGGGACCGGGCGCTGGCGCGGCTGGGTGCCTCGGACAACTTCGTGATCCGGGAGATGGTGGTGTTGATCAAGCTGGTCGCGGCCCTGGTCCGGGAGCTGTCGCCCGCCTTCCGCGGGGCGCTGGGCTGGGGTTCGGGCACGCCGGTGCGGATCCCGGAGGTGGAGACGTGAGCCGCTCCAGCGAGCCGACGCTGGCCCTGGTCGAGCACGGCCGAGGTGCCCTGGACCTGGAGTGTGACCTGGCCGTGGTGGGTTCGGGCGCCGCCGGGGCGGCGGTGGCCGCCGCGCTGGCCGAGGCGGGCCCTGGGGTGTGTGTGGTGGGGGTGGTGGGTGGGGGCGGGGCGGGGGGGGCGGGGGCCGAGGCGCTGGGCGTGGCGGGATCGAGCCCGTTGGTGATCGAGGAGGGGCGCCACCTTCCGCTGCCCGAGCGAAGAGAGGAGATGCTCCACGTCCTGGGCGACCACTTCCGCGACTTCGGCGGCACACCCGCCCGCGGGCGCAGCATCATCCCCGTCCTCCAGGCCCGGCTCGTGGGCGGCACCACCACGGTCAACGCCGCCATCTCGTGGCGCATGCCCGAACCGATCCACCGCCGCTGGCGCGACGAGTTCGGCCTGGGCGCCGCGCTGCCCTGGGACGAGATCCAGGCCTCGTACGACTGGCTCGACCGGGAGCTGTGCGTGAGACCGGTCGAACCGGAGGTGATCGGCGGCAACGGCGGGCTGATGGCGGCCGGAGCCGAGGCGCTGGGACTGTCCGGCCGGGTCATCGAGCGCATCGAGAGCGGGTGTACCGGCACCAACCGCTGTCTCCAGGGCTGTCCCCACGGGGCCAAGTTGTCGATGGAGCGGTCGCTGCTGCCCCGGGCCTGCGGCAACGGCGCATGGATCCTGAGTTCCGCGCGGGCGGAGCGGGTGGAGCGGACCGGGGGGAGGGCCACCGGCGTGACCGGGCGCCTGACCGGATCGGGCCAGCGCTTCTCGGTGACTGCCCGCAAGGGGGTGATCCTGGCCGCGAGTGCGACGGGCTCACCGATCCTGCTGCAGCGTTCGGGCGTGCGCCATCCCCGGGTCGGCGCACACTTCCAGGCCCACCCCGGAGTCGGACTCGCCGGGCTCTTCGACCGGGAGGTCCGGCCCTGGGCCGGGGCGACCCAGTCCTGGGAATCGGCCCACCACTGGGATCGGCGGATCAAGCTCGAGTCCCTCAGCCTCCCCCTGAGCCTGCTGATCGCCCGTCTGCCCGGGGTGGGTCGGGAGCTGGTGCGGCGCCTGGACGCCCTGGCCCACGTGGCGGTCTGGGGGCTGCAGGTGCGCGCCCGGGCCGAGGGCACGGTGCGGCCCGGCTGGGGCGGCGGCCCCTCCATCCGCTACGACCTCACCGCCGCGGATCTGCAGACCTTCCAGGACGGGATGCGGGTGCTGGCCGAGATGTTCTTCGCCGCCGGCGCCCGGGAGGTCTGGCCCGGCGTCCACGGCCTGCCCGAGCGGCTGACGTCGCCGGATCAGCTGCCCCTGCTGACCGAGGGCACCCTGGACCCGCGCCGGGCCCACTTCATCGCCACCCACCTCTTCGGGACCTGTCGGATGGGGGCGGATCCGGCGTCATCGGTCGTGGATCACGGATTCCAGGTCCACGGGCTTCCGCGGTGCTGGGTGGTGGACTCGTCGGTCTTCCCCACCAACCTCGGCGTCAATCCCCAGCACACGATCCTGGCGCTGGCGCGCGTCGCCGGTCAGCGGATCGACGAGCAGGTCGGCAGGCTCGCCTGAGGGTCAGGAGCGCGCGGCCTTGCGGCGGCGCTTGTCCCGGTACATGGCCTTGTCGGCAGCGGCGACCACCGCATCCGCGTCGGCCCGCCCGGGGGGGGCGGCGGCGGAGCCGAAGCTCAGCGAGACCATCGGGCGCAGGGTGGAGACCGCGATGGACATCCGGGCGGCCACGCGCCGGATCACGATATCGCTGCCGGCCTCGTCGGTCCCCGGCAGGATGATCGCGAACTCGTCGCCGCCGATGCGGTAGCACAGGTCCACGTTGCGCACGTTGCGCTCGAGCAGAAAGGCGATGGTGGACAGCACCTCGTCACCGGTCGCGTGGCCGTAGTTGTCGTTGATCGCCTTGAAGTCGTCCACGTCGATCACCACGATCGCGAACTGGTAGTCCGGACCGCGGCGGACGCGGGCGCACTCCTCCTCCAGCCGCTCGGCGAAGGCGCGCCGGTTCAGCAGGCCGGTGAGATGGTCCCGGTAGGCGAGCGACTCGAAGGTGCTCAACCGCTGGACCTCCCGGCGCAGGGTGGCGTTCTCCGCCCGCAGCTGGGAGATCATCGACAGGAGGTCCGCACCTGGCGGGGTGCGACCAACCGGAGGAAGGGAGACGTCCTGGTTCTGGAGGATCAAGAGACTCATCCGTCCTTCGTACCTCGGCTTTTCTGCTGGCGATGACTGGCAACACCGCCGTTTTCCGCTCCGCCGTCGAAGGGAGGATCGAAGCAAGGCGCATGCCAGGCCGAGATCGATGGACGGGAAGCCAACGGTGGGGCGGAGTCGTCAAGAACCTGACGAGAACGTGCGCGACCGGTGTCAAGGCCCTGACCCGGAAGCTGGCGCCGGCGGATGAGCCGGGACAAGATCGCGGGATGAGTGTTCCACGGACCCTGGGGGTCGGCGTTCTGGCCCTCACCGCCGCCGGTGCCGCATGCCGGCCCAGCTCCCCCGACGACGACACCACGGAGGGGGTGGATCCCGGACCCTTCGCGTTCGCGATCCTGACCGACACCCATGTGGGCGAAGGGGTGCTCGACCACGGGTCACCGGGTTTCGACGACGCCGGGGCGGGTGGAGAGGACGGACCGGCGGAGCGGCTGGCCGAGGCGGTGGCCAAGATCAACACCGCCGCGGGGGAGCACGACATCCGGGTGGTGATGGCGCTGGGGGACTTCACCGACAGCGCCGAGCGATCGGAGATGGTGCGCGCGCGCGAGCTGTTGGATGACCTGGACGTGCCGTACGTCCCCCTGATCGGCAACCACGACATGTGGCCCTACGCCTGGACCGACGCAGAGACCTTCGTGGAGGCGGAGGGGCCCACCGGGGACGCCCTGTTCGAGGAGGTCTTCGCCGATCACTTCGCCGCCCTGGAGGGAGAGCTGCCGGGCTTCGTGAGGGCGCCCACCCCATCCATCGATCCGACCACGGGCCAGGAGCGACACTTCGTCAACCTGGCGTTCGACCTCGAGGGCCACCACCTGGTGGGGCTGGATCTGGGCACCCGCGAGCCCGCACCGGCCGGCTACCCGGGGGTGGGGCCAGAGGCCGAGCTACACGACGTCGACGGGGGCACCTGGCCCTGGTTCACGGGTCACCTGGTGGACCACCCGGGGCTGGGGGAACGCAACGTCCTGGTGTTCTCGCACCATCCGCCCTTGCCCCTCGGCGTCGACAGCTTCTCCGCAGACGAGTTCGATGCCATGGAGGCCTTCGTCCACGGGCTGGGGAGCGGCGATCACCTCTGGGGCTTCTTCGCCGGCCACTGGCACATGGACCTGGTCAGCGACCTGTACGGGGCCGAGCCGGTGGTGGTCACCCCGGCCTCCAAGGACGAGGCCCAGGTGCGGATCGTGGGGGTCTCCCCCGACGGGAGCGTCGACTACGGGACGCTGCTCTGACAGCGAGGCTTCAGGCTTCAGGCTTCAGGCGTCAGGCGGCGCGGTCGTCTCGCTGACGCTCGACGTCGGATCCAGGAAGTTGGGAGGGAACTCGAGAGTTCGAAGTGGCTGGCGTGTGATTCTCTTGCCTGACGCCTGACGCCTGACGCCTGACGCCTGACGCCTGACGCCTAGCCTCGCTCCACGTGGAAGACCATCATCGTGTCGCCCACGAGGATCTTGTCCCCGTCGCGGAGGGCGTACTCCTTGACCGGCGAGCCGTTGAGCAGGGTGCCGTTGGTGCTGCCCTCGTCCACGATCCGCCACTCCATCGACTGCACGAAGCAGATCAGCGCGTGCTTGCCGGACGCGGCGTTGTCGTCCAGGACGATCGTGTTGTCCGGGTGGCGGCCGAGGGTCGCGAACGGGGTCTCGAGGTAGACGACGCGGCCGTCCTCGGTACCGGACTTGAACTCGAGCTTGCCGCGGACCCCGGGCGGTAGCCGGGGAGCGGGCATGTCGCGGCGGTCGCGGTTTACGCGTGTGCGGTCCATGTCTTCGTCGCTCATCGTGTTCCCCATCCGTATGGAGCCCCGGACGGTGCGCCGGAGCGGGCGGCCCGGCGGGCCGCAGCAGCCCAAGATATCAGGTTTCCACTCAATCGGCATCCGCAAGCGGGGTGCCGTCCGCGTCCAGGGGGATCGGCGCGGGGATGCCGTCCGCCTCCAGCTGGGCACGGATCGTCTCGCCGTCGCCGACCAGGACCACCAGCAGATCGCTGGGGGTCAGCAGCTCGGCTGCCCGGGCCGAGAGGGCGGCGGCGTCCAGGGTGGAGGCGTGGGCCAGTCGCTCGTCCAGGATCCCGACGCCCACCCCCGACCATCCCCGCTCGGCCAGGTCGTAGCTCACCGAGGCGATGGAGCTGTGGGTCTCCACCACCTCCTGGAGGTAGGTGGCCGTGGCCTTGGTGGCCTCGTCTTCGCTCAACCCTCCCTCGTCGAGGGCGCGCAGCTCCCCGAGGATCTCGCCCAGGGCGGGACCGGTGACCTCGGCGGCCACGCTCGTGCCCGCCAGCAGCGCCCCGTCGCCCGTCATCTGCACCAGGTACGACCCGGCTCCGTAGGTCCAGCCCTTGTCCTCGCGCAGGTTGGCGTTGAGGCGGCTGGTGAAGCTGCCCCCCAGCACGCCGTTGACCAGGTGGTCCTCGACCCAGTGTTCCGAGCCGATGGGTTCGGAGCGCTGGAGCACCCGGATCACCGTCTGGGGGGACCCCGGGCGGTCGACCAGGTAGAGCTGGAGCGCCGTGTCCGCCGTGGCGTAGGCCGGGTCGGGCAGGGAGATCGCCGGATCGCGCCTCGGCCCCCGCGCTCTCCAGTCGCCGAAGGTGGCCTCCAGGATGACCCGCATCTCGGCGACCGAAGTGTCGCCGACCACCACCAGGGTCGCCCGATCGGGGCGGAACGCGGTGCGGTAGGTCTTCTTGACGTGCCCGGGCTTGATGGCGGTCACGGACGGGATGTAGCCGGTGGTGGGCGCGGCGTAGGCGTGGCCGTCGCCGAAGAACTGTCGCCAGGCCGAGACCGTGGCCACGCTGTTGGGCTCCAGGGCACGCTGGCCGAGGTACCCCAGCGTCAGGCCCCGGACGCGCTCCAGGTCGCTGCGGGCCAGCCTGGGCCGGGCGACCACGTCGGCCATCAGCGCAAAGGAGTCCCTGGCGTTGCGGCTGAGCATCCAGCAGGACACCCCCATCGCCTCGCGAACCGCCCAGGTGTCCAGACTGGCCCCCAGGTCGTCGACGGCCTGGGCCAGCTCGGACGCGTCCCGGTCCCCCGCGCCCTCGTCGAGCAGATCGGCGGTCAGGCTGGCCAGCCCCTCGCGCCCCGCGGGATCCGACGACGATCCGGTGGGCACGAAGAGCACCGCCTGGATCGCGGGCACCTTGTCCGGGGGTACGACCCAGACCCGCATATCGTTGTCGAGTAAGAACTCCTCCGGCTCCGGCGGATCGATGGGCCTCGTCGCGGCCGGCGCCGGCGGCTCGTCCCGCGGATTGACCGAGACCCTCGTCTCGGCTTCGGCTCCGGCTTCGGCTTCGGCTTCGGCCTCGGTCACGGCCTCGGTCACGGCCACCGCAATCCCATACCCCGCGTGCTCCACCACCGGTGTGTTCTCCGGCCACGCCGGGAGCACGTCGTCGGTGTCCTTCTCCCCCTCGGGCACCACCCACAGGGTCAGGTGCTCGGGCACGAACACCCGGCGCGCCACCTCCCGGATCCCCTCGGCCGTGGCGGTCCGGTAGCGGCCCACGTCGGCCCCGATCCGATCGGTCTCACCGGTGTAGACCCAGTACGCGTTCAGGCGCGAAGCCCGTGAGTGGAGGGACTCCAGGCCCGCGGCGAACATGGCCTCCCACTGGTTCTGTGCCCTCACGACCTCCTGGGCGCCGGGCCCCTCCTCGCGCAGGCGCGCCAGCTCGGCCTCCACCGTCGCCTCGATCTCCGCCCGGTCGGCCCCCGGTGCCGCGGTGATCTCGATGACGTACTGGGAGGACAGCAGGCTGGAGTACTGGGCGGCCGACACGTCCTGGGCCAGGGGCCGGTCCATCATCAGCGCCTTGCTGAGCCGGCCGTGTTTGTCCGCCTGGAGGATGGTCGACAGCAGATCGAGCTCCGCGTCGCCCGGGGCGAAGAGGGGAGGGCTCGGCCACACCAGGGTCAGCTGCGGCAGCTCGACCTGGTCCTCCAGGGTCACCCGCGCCGGGGAGGGGAGGGGGACCTCGGTGGGCTCTGGCCGGGGCAGCGGGCCCTCCAGCAGGGACGGGAGATCGCCGAAGAGCTCCTCGACCAGCGCCCGCGTGGACACGGGATCCAGGTCGCCCGCCACCACCAGCGAGGCGTTGGTCAAGGCGTAGCCCGCCCGGTAGAGCTGTCGGACATCCTCCACCGTCGTGGAGACGAGGTCCTCGTGGGAGCCGATGACCGGGTGACCGTAGGGGTGCCCTTCGGGGTACATCACCTCGGGCACGGTGAGCCACACCGCCCCGTAGGGCTCGTTTTCGTACCCCTGGCGGCGCTCGTTGCGGACCACGTCCCGCTGCAGATCCAGCTTCTGCAGGTCCATGTCCTGGGCGATCCGTTCGATGCGATCCGCCTCCAGCCACAGCAGGGCGGGGAGCAGGGAGGACGGGCCGACCATGTAGTACATCGTCATGTCGTCCCCGGTGGAGGCGTTGGTCCACCCCCCCTCGGCCTCGACGATCTGGTCCAGGGCGCCGGTGGGCACCCGCTCGGTGCCCATGAACATCAGGTGCTCGGCCAGGTGGGCGTAGCCGGTGTGCCCCTCGGGCTCGTCCATCGAACCCAGCCGGTAGGCCACGTTGACGGTCACCAGGGGCAGGGAGTGGTCCTCGTGGAGCACCACCTGCAGGCCGTTGTCGAGGGTGAACGTGGTGTGGGGGATGTCCTGGGCCGCGGCGGTCAGCGGCGCCAGCAGCAGGACGAACAGGAGGGGGGCGGGGTTGCGCATCGAGGTCTCCGGAAAAGGGATCAGGGGGCGGCGAAGGGGCCCGCGGCCAGGTCGTCCAGATAGTCGTGCTCCACCAGGGTGGAGTAGGCGAAGATCGAAACACCGCCGGCTCCGACCTCGCGGGCCACGTCGATCTCGGCGGCGATCTCGGCGAAGTCGCCGTAGTCGGCCTTCATGCCGGCCCAGAGGGCCTCGCCCGGGACCGAGCCGGCGAAGAACTCCACCAGCGTCCGGTAGTCGGTGTACTCCCCCGGCGGATCGGTCAGCGGCCAGTAGATCATCGGAACGATCACGTCCAGGGCGCCCTCGTCCACCATGGCGAGGCTGTCCTGGTAGTAGTCCACGTTGCCCTGGGAGGTCCACCAGCCCCAGAGGTCCTCGTAGATCCCCCAGACAGCGGCGGTCAGCAGCACGTCGGGATCCACGGCGCCGATGGCGTCGTGCACCGCCGCGGCGGTGGCGGTCACCTGCGCCCGCTGCCAGTCGTCGTAGTCCAGCGCACCGCCGCTGTCGGCGTACGCGGCGAGCGAGGCGTCGTCGTGGCTGTACTCGGGGCCCGGGTAGCGGATGTAGTCCAGGTGGATGCCGTCCACGGCATAGTGGGTGACGATGTCGGCGGCCACGGCGGCCACGTGGTCCCGCACGTCCGGGTTGCCCGGACTGGCGAAGACGTAGCTGCTGTTCAGCGCCATGGGGTCGCCCCACTCGTCCACCACCAGCCACTCCGGATGCTCCAGGAACATGTGGCGCGGCTGGGTCTCCGGTGGCGGGCTCGTGCTCCTCCAGAACGGGAAGGTGTTGAGCCAGGCGTGGACCTCCAGGCCCCGGGCGTGCCCCTCGTCCAGTGCGGTTTGCAGGGGATCCCAGCCGGGATCCTGGCCCAGGGTGCCGGTGAGCTCCGAGGCCCAGGGTTCGAGGCTGGATTCGTAGAACGCGTCGAAGGTCCCGCGGACCTGGAACAGCACCACGTTGAAGCCGGCGGCGTCGGCGCGGTCCATGATGGTGGCCACGTCGTCGGCGTCTCCGTAGTCCCATCGGGTGACCCACAGGGCGCGGGCCTCGCCCAGGTCGTCGTCCCCCGTGATGTCGTCGTCGTCGTCCGCGGTGTCGTCGTCCGCGGTGTCGTCGTCCCCCGTGATGTCGTCGTCGTCCGCCGTGTCGTCGTCCGGTGCCCCGGGATCCGGCTCCGGGCACCCGACCAGGGCGAGCCACCCCGCCACCAGCCACGGCACAGCCCCCAGTCGTCGAGTCCACATCGGTGCTCCTCCCGCGCGCCAGTCCGGCGCTCCATCGACACCCGAAAACGCCGGGCTGTTCCGGATCGGGCCGCCCCCTGGGGTGTCGTCGCTGCGGGATTTTAGCGTTGCGGGCCCCGGTCAAAGCGACTAGTTATTCTTCGCGGAGTGGAGTCCGAGGGAACACTCCCCATCGAGGCACGGCATGTCGGTCGCGGTCGAGAATCGGAGCAACGGCTCCTTCGCCCGGGCGGCGGTGGAGACCGTCCGCCGCCGGCGCGCCCTCGCGTCGTTCCTGGCCAACCAGGCCGCCCAGAGCCAGCTGCAGCGCCTGTCCGTCCGGACCGGAAAACTGCTCTGCCGACCCACGTCGATCTACGTGGCGCTCACCTCCCGCTGCGACGCCCGCTGCGCCATGTGCGACATGTGGAAGCGCGACCCCATCGAGGAGCTCCCCACCGAGGCCTGGACCGAGGCCCTGCTCGCCCTGCGTCGCTGGCTGGGACCATTCCACGTCAACTTCAACGGCGGGGAGGCCTACCTTCGCGGCGACTTCATCGAGCTGCTGCGGTACTGCAAGGACCACGACATCCTCGCCGGGTTCATCACCAACGCCTTCCACCTGGACCGGGAGGTGGCCCGGGAGACCGTGCGGGCCGAGCCCTTCAACATCTCCATCTCCCTGGACGGGATCCAGCCCCGGACGCACGACGCCCTGCGGGGGCACCGGGGAGCGTACGAGAAGGTGATGGAGGGCCTCGAGCACATCACCGAGTTTCGCCGGGCCTTCGATTCGCGCTCGCGCATGATCATCAAGTCCACGGTGATGCGGCAGAACCTGGGCGAACTCCCCTCCCTGGCGCGCTGGGCGGAGCAGCGGGGCGACCTGGCGATCTACTTCCAGCCGGTGATCCCGATGTGGTCCAAGGGGGCCCGGCACCAGTTCCAGGTGGACACGGATCTGCTCGACGAGGTGGTCGACGAGCTGCTGGCGCTCAAGGCGGCCGGTGCGCCGATCCTCAACGCCACCGCTACCTTGCGTCTGTTCAAGCCCTACTTCCGGGACGAGAACCTGGCCGAGATCGGGCGGGACGTCTGCTTCGTGGGCGTCAAGAACCTGTTCTTCCACCCGGACGGCGGCGTGTTCCTGTGCGAGCACGCCTTCGGGCCGGTGGGCAACATCACCCGTTCTTCGCCCCAGGAGATCTGGAACTCGGACGAGGCGAAGCAGGTGCGGGAGCGGATCGTGGCCTGCCAGCGACCCTGCCTGCAGACCTGCATCGTCAAGCGGTCCCTGTCGGACAACGTCGAGCTCGCGCGCAACCTGCTGCTCCGTTCCTGATCGTTCTCTCACAACGCCGAGAGGCGCCGACTCCCGTCGACGCCTCCCGTGCTGCAGCTGCGCGACCTCCCGTCGCTGTGGGGTTAGACGTTCACTTCGATCTGTCGAGGCTGCTCGGACGCGGCCTTGGGCACCGTGACCGTGAGCACGCCGTCCTTCATCGAGGCCTCGATGGCCTCGGCGTCCACGTGTTCGGGGAGCCGGAAGGCGCGCTCGAAGCGGCCGAACCGGCGCTCTCGGAGGTGGACGTCGTCCTCCCCCTCTTCGCGCTCCTCCTCGCGGTCGGCGGAGAGGCGTAGCACGCCCCCGTGGACCTCGACCTCCACGTCGTCGCCGGACATGCCGGGCAGCTCGGCCACGACCTTGTAGGTGCCGTCCTCCTCGGTGACGTCCACCGCCGGCCGGCGCACGGTGTCGTCGGGCCGTGCGCCCATGTCGGCGAAGAACCTCTCGAAGAAGTCGTCGTCGAAGAGGCTCGAGAACAGGGTGGGCCGGCGCGTCAGGCCGAACCCGCGATGGACCGGACGGCCCGCAGGGTATCGATACCGGATCAAAGACATGTCGACTCCTTTCGTCGATTCGGGCGGCCCTCGTCGATGGTCTCGGCCACCCCACTCCACGTAATCACTTCCGGGGGGGTTGCAAGAATGCAACGGTCGACCCCGGGCGGGGGACGCGGCTACGATCGGCCCTGAGGCCGGGGCCTCCGGGAGGCAGGGTGCGCACGGGAAAGACGTTGATGATGGTGCTGGTGGCGGCCCTGTCCGTGGGCATGCTGGTGCTCGCCATGGTCAGCGTGATGCGGGCCCAGAAGACCAACGAGCTGCACGACCGGGCGGTCCGACAGCTGCGGGCCGGCTCGTACGCGGACGCCCGGGTGCTGTTCGAGGAGGCGCTGGAGGTGCGGCCGGACGAGCCCGCCTACCTGGCGAACTACGGGCTGTGCCTGGAGATGATGGGGGACCACGCCGGCGCCATCGACGCCTACCGGCACTCGCTGGAGCTGTGGGACGACCCCCAGGTCCGGTTCCAGCTGGGGCGGGCGAGCTGCGCCGGCGGCAAGGTCGAGGCCGGCGTGCAGATCATGTGGCGGGTGAACTCGGCGGTGATGCTCAAGCCGAGGCAGATGGGTGATCTGGGGCTTTGTCTGGAGAAGTCGGGCCGCCCGTCCGAGGCGATCCCCTACCTGGAGCAGGGACTGACCGTGAGCCCGGACAACCCGGACTTCCAGTCGGCCCTCGACCGGGCCACGGCCTACAACGTGACCGTGCAGTGAACCGCGGGAGTGACGACATGAGCAAGGGGTACGTGGGACGGATCCTCTGGGTCGATCTGGACGCCGGCACCTGCGAGGCCGAGGAGGTCCCGGAGCGGGTGTACCGCAGCGTGCTCTCGGGGCTGGGGCTCGGCGCCCACGTGCTGTACCGGCGCATCCCGGCCGACGCCGATCCCCTGGGGCCGGACAACGTGCTGGGCCTGGTGTCGGGGATGCTGACCGGCACCTCCAGCGTGTTCACCGGGCGCTGGGTGGCCGTGGGCAAGTCCCCGCTCACCGGCGGCTGGGGTGACGCCAACTGCGGGGGCAACTTCTCGCCGGCGATCAAGAAGTCGGGCTTCGACGGGATCTTCGTGCGCGGCATCGCGAAGGAGCCGGTCTACCTGCTGGTGAACGACGGCGAGGCCGAGATCCGCGACGCCACCCACCTGTGGGGCAAGGACGTCGTCGAGACCGAGGACACGCTCAAGGAGGAGGTGGGCATCAAGGCCGCCCGGGTGGCCTGCATCGGCCAGGCCGGGGAGCGCCTGTCCCGCATCTCGGGGATCGTCAACGACGGCGGACGCATCGCGGCTCGCTCGGGGCTGGGCGCGGTCATGGGCTCCAAGAAGCTCAAGGCGGTGGTCTGCGCGGGCAAGAACAAGGTCGCGGTCCACGACGCCGACGAGATGAAGCGGTTGACCAAGGAGTGCCGGGAGGTGGTCAGCAAGGACATGCCGATGTTCCCGGGCAGCTGGACCCCCTGGATCGGGGTGCTGCTGCGGGTCCTGCCCTTCCAGACCTGCCAGGACGGCAACCTGTACAAGACCATGCTGCGCAAGTGGGGCACGGTCAGCATGAACCAGGCCTCCATCGAGATGGAGGACGCGCCGATCAAGAACTGGATGGGCTGCCACAAGGACTTCCCGCGGTCGGTGTCCGCGACGGTCGGGCCGGACCTGATGCGGGAGCGGGAGTTCAAGAAGTACCACTGCTTCGCCTGCCCGCTGGGCTGCGGCGGTCACTTCAAGGGCATCCCCGAGTTCGGCGAGGGGCACAAGCCCGAGTACGAGTCGGTGTCGGCCCTGGGCTGCCTGTGCCTCAACGACGACGCCGAGACGATCTTCTATCTCAACGAGCTGCTCAACCGGGCCGGGATGGACACCATCTCCGCAGGCGGGGTGGCGGCCTTCGCCATCGAGTGCTTCGAGAACGGGGTGCTGACGACCGAGCAGACCGACGGGCTGGAGCTTCGCTGGGGCCACGCCGAGGCCATCAAGGCCCTGATCCACAAGATGATCGAGCGCGAGGGGATCGGCGACCTGCTGGCCGACGGGGTCAAGGTGGCGGCGGAGAAGATCGGCGGCGAGGCCATGGCGGCGGCCATGCACGCCGGCGGACAGGAGTTGCCCATGCACGACAGCCGCCTGGACCCGGGCCACGGCCTGCACTACAGCGCCGATCCGACCCCCGGCCGCCACACCACCGGGTCGCACATGTACTACGAGATGTACGCCCTGTGGCACAAGGTGGAGGGGGCGCCCAAGGTGCCGGGCATCTACTCCAAGGGCAGCAAGTACGTGGCCGACGAGTTCAAGGCCCAGATGGAGGCCGCCACCTCGAAGTACACCAACATGTTCAACGGGGTCGGGCTGTGCATGTTCGGCGGCTTCGTGGGCACCCACCGGCTGCCGATCTTCGAGTGGCTGGAGGCGGCCACCGGCTGGGGCATGAGCCCGGACGAGTACATGGAGATCGGCGGCACGATCCACACCCTGCGCCAGGCCTTCAACGTCAAGCACGGCATCGAACCCCGAAGCATGGTCGCCGCCGACCGGGCCCTGGGCATCCCGCCGCTCACCGAGGGTGGCAACAAGGGCCGCACCGTGGCCATCGAGGAGCTGCTGACCAACTACTGGACGGCGCTCGGATGGGATCCCGAGACCGGCAAGCCCACGGACGGCGCGCTTGCGGGAGCGGCCCTGGAGGACTGAGGTTCCAGGGCGTGGACCGCCTGTCTCCCGCGCTCATGGTCGCCCTGGTCCTGCTCACGGGCTGCCCGCTGCGGCCCGCCGACGAGCAGCACCGGGAAGCCGATGACCCCCAGTGCATCGAGTGCCACTTCCACGGAGACGGCCCCCGGCCCCCCGGGGATCACTGGGCGGGGGACACGGCGTCGACGTACCACGACGCCTGCACGCACTGCCATCCGGTCGAGCTGGACTGATTTTCCTGACGCCTGACGCCTGACGCCTGACGCCTAGATCCGACCTACGAAGTGGGTCCCGGATCTTCCGTCCAGGGCGTCCTGGAGGCGGTCGGGGGTGGTGATCAGGCCGCGCTTTCCGCCCGCCTTGAGGAAGGAGAGGATGGCCTGCACCTTGGGCCCCATGGAGCCCTTGGGGAACTCGCCGCTGGCGATGTAGCCCTCGGTCTCCTGGATCGTCAGGGCGGTCAGCCCGCGCTGATTCTCGCCGCCGAAGTCCAGGTACACCTCGGGCACGTCGGTGAGGATGATCAGCAGCTCGGCGCCGATCTGGGTCGCCAGCACGGAGCTGGTCAGGTCCTTGTCCACCACCGCCTCGACCCCCTCGAACTCGCCGCTGGGGCCCTTGGCAACCGGGATCCCGCCGCCCCCTCCGGCGATGACCACGTGCCCCTGCTTGGCCGTCAGCCGGATGGTGTCCCACTGGATCACCTTCAGGGGCTGGGGGGAGGGGACCAGGCGTCGCCAGCCCCGCTTCTTCTGGTGCACCACCTGCCAGTCCAGCTCCTTCTGCCGCTGCTTGGCCTCCTTCTCGGTGAAGAAGGGGCCGATGGGCTTGGACGGCTCGCGGAAGGCGGGATCGGCGGTGTTGACCACCACCTGGGTCACGAAGGTCACCACGTAGCGGCCCAGCTGCTTGCGGCGCAGCATGTTGAGCATCGCCTGCTGGAGGATGTAGCCCAGGTCCCCCTGGGTGCGGGAGACCAGGACGTCCAGGGGATCGGCGGGGAACTTCTCCCGGGCGAACTCGTCCTTGAGCAGCAGGTTGCCCACCTGGGGGCCGTTGCCGTGGGTGATGACCAGGTTGTAGTTGCGGCCGACCAGGGTCATCAGATGCTCGCAGATCTGGGCTGCGCGCTTCTCGTAGACCTCGACCGTGGCCTCCTCACCGGCGCCCATGAAGGCATGGCCACCCAGGGCCACGACCACGATCGGCGGCTCGCGCATCGCTTCGGTCATGCCGCTTCCTCCACGCCCAGAGGGGCAAAAGGGGGAGGGTACCTTGCCACAGGACAGGGCGGCGCGTCACCCGTCGGGGGCTAGCTTTCATTGCCGCGTTCTGTATGGATGGAGCGCCGGAGAACCACGCCGCCATGCCCACACGCCCCATCGCGTCCGCCCGGATCCTGCTCCTCGTCTCGACCTTCGCCGTCCTGGCCGGCTGTCCGAAGCGGGGCGCGGGACCGGGCGCCCCGACCGTGCCGGAGGAGACCTTCGCGCCGGCGGCGGAGGTGCTGCTGGACATCGCCCGTCGCGAGGTCGCCCGGGATGCGGGCAGCGAGATCGTCCCCCACCTGCGGCACCCGGAGCCGGCCGTGCGCATCGCCGCCTTGCGGGCCCTGGGGCGCATGGGCAGCGACGAGGCCCTGGACCCCATCGGCTTCCGGCTCGGGGACGGGGACCGCGGCGTGCAGCTGGCCGCGGCGGAGTCCCTGGCCCTGAGCTGGTCCTGGCGGGTGGAGGAGGAGACCGACCGGTTGCTGCTGGAGGATCGGATCGAGGAGAAGCTGCGCGCCGCCCTGGACGTGGAGACGGATCCCGGGGTCCGGGCAGCCATCGCCCGGTCCATGGGCCACGGGGCGGGGGCCGACGCCTGGGCGCCCATGGAGCGGCTCCTGTTGAAGGGGGAGCGGGTCGAACGGCTGGCCGCGCTGGAGGGCATGGCGATGCTCGGTCGGCGGGGGATCGCCTCGCCGGTGACCTCGGAGCTGCTCGATCCCCTGCTGGCGGCCCTGGTGGTGGCGGACGCGGACGTGCAGTGGTGGTCGGGGTACGTGCTGCTCCGGTGCCCGCTGGAGGACAAGCCCGAGGTGAGGGAGCGGGCTCACCTGGGCCTGGCCATGGCGCTGAACATGCCCGCAGGGGACGACGTGAAGGTGGTCCTCACCCGGGCGACGGCCTCCGTCGGTGGCGAGGGGGCGGTCGCCGTCCTGGCGGGGCTGGCAGGGGAGGAGTCCTCCCTGGACCTGCGCGTGGCCGCGGCGCGGGGGCTGGTGGGGCTGGCCGGGGACGTGGAGGGGCACCCCGGGGCCACGGCCGCGCTCGTGGTCCTGGTCGCCGACGAGCATCCCTTCGTTCGGCAGCTGGCCGCCGAGGGGCTGGCCGGCTCGGGAGAGGTGGAGGTGGCGGCGAAGGCCCTCGAGGGCATGCTGGGCGACGAGGACCCGACGGTGAGGGCGGCGGCGATCCGGGGGCTGGGCGTCCACGCCCGGGATGACCTGGTGGCGTTGATGGTGCCCCTGGCAGAGGACCCGGCGCCTGCGGTCAGGGCCGCCCGGGCCTGGACACTGGCCCGATCCCGGGATCTCGCGGCGACCGCCGAGGTGGCCGATACCCTGGAGTTCGAGACGGACCCCGGAGTTCGCCTGGCGTTGCTGGAGTCCCTGATGGACGGCGAGCACCCGGGGAGCCGGGCCGCTCTGCTGCGGGCCCTGACCGGCGAATCGGCATCCGAGGCCGTGCTGGGGGTGGTGGGCCTGACGGAGGTGGCCAAGGACGATGCCACCGTCCGGGCGTCGCTGTTCGAGGCCTACGAGCACTGGGAGGGGTTCGCGGGCTGGGAGGTCCGCCAGCGGATCCTGGACGCGGTTGCGGGGGGCGCCGAGATCCCGGCGGGATTTCTGGACGAGGCCCTGCTGGATCCCGAACGACCGGTGCGGCTGGCGGCGGCGCTGGCCATCCGTGCCACGGGCCGCAACGTGATCGCCACCCCCGACCCGATGCCCGAGCTCCCCGACGCCCTGCACGGAGTGGGCGACGTGGCCGGCGCGCGGGTGACCACGGACCGCGGCGCGATCGAGCTGGAGCTGTACCCCGAGCGTGCGCCCGCCGCCGTGGCCAGCTTCGTCCGCCTCGCGGAAGAGGGCTTCCACGACGGACTGACCTTCCACCGGGTCGTGCCCGGATTCGTGATCCAGGGGGGCTGCCCCGAGGGTACGGGCTGGGGTGGCCCGGGCTACCGCCTCCCCTCGGAGTTCTCCGACCTGCCCTACGAGCCCGGAACCCTCGGCATGGCCCGGGACCAGGTGGACACCGAGGGCTCCCAGTGGTTCATCACCCACGACCGCCAGCCCCACCTCACCGCCCACTACACGGTCTTCGGTCGGGTCAGCGGCGGCATGGACGTGGTCCACGCGATCCGCCAGGGGGACACCATCGTGGGCATCGAGATCCTCCGGGCCCCACCGGCGGCCGACTGAATTCCCCGCGCGCGAAGTGACAGATTGTCACCGCCCCGGGGGCGGCCACCGACCGTTTGCCAAAATGTCCCGTTCGCGCCGTTGAAACCGGGCCGCCGTCCCTCGAAAACGCGCCTCATGGGAGCGTTTTGCAGAGGTCGTGCGACCTGGCACGGATCGTGATCTGCCATCGGCTCGGAGTCGTGAAAACGCGATGAAACGACGAACCTGGTTGATTCTTCTCGGGGTGATCGCCTTCCTCTCTGCGGGGTCGGCGATCGGTCTGAACGTGTTGCTTGCCGGCAAGATCGCACCCCCGGAGGGGGCGGAGCTCGTGGAGATCGAGTCCCCCGCCGGAGGGGACGCGGTCGCTGGAGCCGAGGGCGCGGATGGCGCGGAAACGGGGGGCGGTAAGGGCAAGGCCCGGCGCTCCCGGAAGCCGGGCCTGGACAGCTTCATGAAACCGATCATGGATCGGTCGCTGTTCGACAGCTCCAAGGTGGGAAGCAGCGGAACCGCCATCGCCGGGGCCGAGGGCGAGGAGCAGGAGGCCACCGATCTGGGGGCCACCCTGATCCTGACCTCGGTGGCCGAGGATCCCCACTGGTCCACGGCGCTGATCCTGGTCGAGGGCGACGACGCCACGCCGGAGATCTTCGTGGTCGGGGACGCGCTCGCCGACGCCAAGGTCGACGAGATCGCCCGCCGCCGGGTCTACGTGCTGCGCCAGAACGGCGCCCGGGAGTACCTGGAGATCGGCGGGGAGAAGCCCAAGAAGAAGGGGTCGTCCAAGAAGAGCGACGACAAGAAGAAGCGCCGGGGCCGGATCGACTGGACCGAGGGCGTGACCAAGCTGTCGGACACCCACTACCAGGTGGAGCGCGGAGCCATCGAGAACGGCCTGGCCAACCTCGACCGCCTCAGCCGCGACGCCCGGGTGGTGCCCAATTTCGTGGATGGCAAGTCCAACGGCTTCAAGGTCTTCGGCATCAAGCGCAACAGCGCCTACAAGACGCTCGGTCTCAAGAACAACGATGTGATCACCGGCGTCAACGGGATGGAGCTGACCAGCCCGGACAAGGCCCTCGAGGTCTACAGCAAGCTGCAGAACGAATCCTCCATCAGCCTCGACGTCGTCCGAAAGGGCGAGGCCGTGACGATGGAGTACGACATTCTCTGAGCGAGGTGAGCGAAGTGCGACCGCTGACACTGCATACGCTTCTTATGGTCCTGGGGCTGCTGCTCCTAGCCCCGGCGTCTGCCCGGGCCCAGGACGGCGGCGACGGGGACGAGGAGGAGGAGGAGGCCGAGGATGCCTCCACCCAGTCCGGTCCCCCCAAGATGCTCCTCGACCCGCGCCGGGCGCCGGTGGAGCGCCGGGGCGGGGCCAAGCTCGCCCAGGATCCGGGCGACGAGGCCGAGGACAAGGAGGCCAAGAAGAAGGAGGCCGACGACGAGGACGGCGAGGAGGACGCGGCCGACAAGGGGCTCGCGGGCCAGGACGAGCCGGTGCCCGGGGGCGGGGACGGCCAGTGGTCGACCTCCACCTCCGCCGACCGCAAGGAGGTCGTGCGTCCGCCGCGGGACACCAAGGTCAACATCGACTTCGTCGATACGGACCTCAAGGACGTGGTCAAGTACTTCGCCGAGATCACCGGACGCAACTTCGTCATCGCCGAGAAGCTGAGCGGCAAGGTCACCATCATCTCGCCCACGCCGGTGACCGTGGCCGAGGCCTACGAGGCCTTCATGTCGGCCCTGGACGCGGCCGGATTCGCCACGGTGACCGAGGGCAAGGTGATCCGGATCGTGCCCAATCGCCAGTCGATCAAAGAGCCCATCCGGACCTACGCCGAGGGCTACCTGCCGTACACCGCCAACATGGTCACCCGCATCATCCAGCTGCAGAACATGTCGGCCGAGGACCTGTCCAAGATCGCCAGCAAGATGGTCGGCGACGGCGGTGACGTGACCGCCTACACCCCCACCAACGCGCTGATCATCACCGACTCGGCCAACAACATCCGCCGCATCGAGGAGTTGCTGCGGCTGCTGGACGTGTCGGCCCCGGTGCAGAAGCTCGAAGTGATCCAGCTCGAGTGGGCCGACGCCACGGAGATGGTGGAGAAGATCAAGACCGTGTTCGGGGTGGACGAGGCCGACGCCGGCGGCGCGGCGACCCAGCAGCGGGAGTCCTCCCGCCGCACCTCCAAGCGAGACCGGCGGAGCAAGCGGGACAAGAAGGCCGAGACCAAGCCCAAGGGAGCCAGCAGCGACAAGGTCGGGTCCGAGAGCTACATCGGCAAGATCATGGCCGACGAGCGGACCAACTCGATCATCATCATGGCCACCGACCAGGCGCTGGAGGACGTCAAGGAGTTCATCCGCGAGATCGACTACGAGGTGGACATCCAGGGCGACATCCACGTGGTCTACCTCGAGCACGCCAAGGCCGAGGACCTGGCCCAGGTGCTGACCAACCTGACCCAGGAGACCAACCAGCGGGCCCAGCAGAACCAGCGTCGGGGCGGCCGCAGCGGAGCCAGCCAGGCGGCCGGCGGTGACAAGAAGGGCGGCAGCACGGGGGGCAGCGGAGGCAGCACCGCCCAGTTCGAGGGCGGCGTGAAGGTCACGGCCGACATCGCCACCAACTCCCTGGTCGTCACCGCCAGCCGCGACGACTTCCTGCGGCTCAAGCGGGTGATCGACATGCTCGACATCCGCCGCAAGCAGGTCTTCGTCGAGGCCGTGATCATGGAGATCACCGACAACATGGAGCGGGACACCGGCGTGGGCTTCCACACCGGCTACGCCAAGGAATCCCTGGGCAAGAGCGGCCTCGGCGCCGGCGGCATCGGCAGCGTCGGCGGTGGCTCGCTGATGCAGGCCTTCAGCGGGGACGCGGGCCTGGCCCTGGACCTGTCGGGCCTGGCCCTGGGGCTGTTCGGCAGCTCGATCCCGGTGGCCATCGGCGGGACGGCCTTCGACATCCCGGCCTTCGGGGTGGTGATCACCGCCCTGCAGAGCGACACCAACACCGAGGTGCTCTCCGCGCCCAACCTGCTGACGCTGGACAACGAGGAGGCGGAGATCATCGTCGGCCAGACCATCCCGTTCTCGGCCGGGTTCACCACTACCACCCAGGGACTGCCCATCGCCAACTTCTCCCGGGAGGACGTGGCCCTGACCCTGCGGATCACCCCGCAGATCAACGAGAGCGACATGGTCACCCTGCAGGTCTTCCAGGAGATCACCGAGGTGGTCCCCGAGACCCAGGGCACCGACCTGCTCAGCTCCGGCGGCGTGACCACCACCAAACGCTCGGTGGAGACGGTGGTCAACGTCCGCAACAACCAGACCATCGTGCTGGGCGGGCTGATGCAGACCAACCAGATCCTCAACGAGGACAAGGTGCCGCTGCTGGGGGACATTCCCCTGTTCGGGGCCCTGTTCCGGTCCAAGAAGAAGGTCGACAAGAAGACCAACCTGCTGCTGTTCCTGACCCCGCACGTGATCGACACGCCCGAGGACCTTCAAGAGGTCTACATGATCAAGATGCTGCAGAAGGAAGAGTTCATGCGGCGCTTCTACGGCAAGTCCCTGGGGGAGCAGCAGGCCGAGCTCAACGACCTGCTGCGCTACTCCATGAACCTGCCCGACATCCCGTCGGTGTACCGCGAGCGCCAGAGCGAGCCCCGCTACGACTCCACCGAGCTCGAGGAGCTGTACCGACGGCGCCCCGGCCCCTCCAGCCACCACGGGGACCCGGTCTTCCGCCCCGCCGACGGGGACGACGACGACGAGTACGAGGACGAGTACGAGTACGACGACGAGGAGTACGACGAGGGGTACGACGAGGGGTACGAGGACGGTGAGTACGACACCGAAGAGGACTTCCTCGAGGAGGAGGAGGAAGAAGAGGAAGAAGAGGCGGGCAGCGGCGGAACCCCGTTCAGCGGCGACTACGCGCCCCAGCCCGGCGAGATCCTGATCCATCCGGACGGTGGCGAGGTCCGCTACCCGGCCCCGGAGGCGGACTGACATGGCGGTCGCCCGGCGCCAGCTGACCGACGTCCTGCGCAAGGACTTCGGCGTCTCGCGCGACGACATCACGCGCGGGCTCGAGGTCGCGCGCAAGAACGACACCCGGCTCGGCACCGCCCTGATCGCCATGGGCGTGCTCGACGACATGGGACTGGCGCGCGCCCTGTCGTCCCAGCTCGGGCTGCCGGTGATGGAGACCATCCCCGTCGACGACCTGGAGCTGGAGCTGGTCCGCGATCTGCCCATCTCCTTCGCCAAGGGGCACGGCGTCCTGCCGGTCCGCACCACCGACAACGGCACCGTGGACGTGGTCCTGGCCGATCCCCTCAACCTCTCGCCGGTGGACGACCTTCGCGCCTTCCTCAGGGCGCCGCTCAAGCTCCACGTGGGCGGGGGAGAGGCGGTGCTGTCGGCGATCAACAGCGTATACGACAAGGTCGCCCGCTCCGCCGGCGAGGTGATCGACGAGCTGGAGGACGCCGAGACCGGCCAGGAGGACAACGTCCAGGAGATCGTCGACATCCTCGACGCCACCGACGATGAGGCCCCCATCATCCGCTTCGTCAACACCCTGTTCACCGAGGCGCTCAAGGAGCGGGCCAGCGACATCCACATCGAGCCCTTCGAGCGGGAGCTGGTGGTCCGGTTCCGCATCGACGGGGTGCTCTACGACAAGTTCCGGCCCCCCAAGCGGGCCCAGGCCTCGATCATCAGCCGCGTCAAGGTGATGGCCAACCTGGACATCGCCGAGAAGCGCCTGCCCCAGGACGGCCGGATCCGGATCAAGGTCGCCGGCCGCGACGTGGACATCCGGACCAGCACCGTCCCGGTGGCCCACGGGGAGCGGGTGGTCATGCGGCTCCAGGACCGCTCCGCGGGCCTGCTGGGGCTGCAGGAGGTGGGCATCGTCGGCCAGCAGTTCGACGACTGGAACCGGCTGATCAAGCGGCCCCATGGCATCCTGCTGGTCACCGGCCCCACCGGGTCGGGAAAGACCACCACGCTCTACGCGTCGATCACGGTGATCAACGCCCCGGACATCAACATCCTCACGGTCGAGGATCCCATCGAGTACCAGATCAAGGGCATCGGCCAGATGGCCGTGAACCCCAAGATCAACCTGACCTTCGCGTCCGGGCTGCGCGCCTACCTGCGCCAGGACCCGGACGTGATCCTCGTGGGTGAGGTCCGCGACGTCGAGACCGCCGAGATCGCGATCCAGGCGTCGCTCACCGGCCACCTGGTGCTGTCGACCCTGCACACCAACGACGCCGCCGGCGCGGTGACGCGGCTGGTGGACATGGGCGTCGAGCCCTTCCTGTGCTCCTCGTCGCTGATCGGGATCATGGCCCAGCGGCTGGTGCGCCGGGTCTGCTCGACCTGCCGCGTGCCGTTCCAGCCGACCGCCGAGCAGCTGGCCGAGATCGGACTTCGGCCCGACCAGGCCGCCGGTCACACGATCTTCCAGCCCAAGGTGGGCGGCTGCGACCAGTGCCTGGGCACCGGGTACAAGGGGCGAACGGGCATCTACGAGCTGCTGACCATCGACGAGGGCATGCGGCAGCTGATCGTGACCAACCCCACCGCGGGTGCGGTGAAGAAGGAGGCCCTGGCGCGGGGCATGGTGACCCTGCGCGACGACGGCGCCGCCAAGGTGCTGCAGGGGATCACCACCATGGAAGAGGTCCTGCGCGTGACGCAGGAAGAAGCCATCGAGATGGTCGAGTAGGCGATGCCGGTCTTCGAGTACAAGGGGCTGTCAGGCGGCGGCAAGGCCGTCAGCGGGATGGTGGACGCCGACAGCGCACGCGCCGCGCGGACCAAGCTGCGCAAGGACGGCGTGTTCCCGACCGAGCTGAGGGAGCAGCGCGGGACCAGCAAGCCGGCGGCCAAGCCGCGGCCGAAGAAGGGCAACGGCAAGGGCGGGGCGGCCGGGGTCGCCGAGCAGCCGCCCAAGAAGGTCTCCCTCAACATGGAGGTGGACCTGGGCCGCTTCTTCCAGCGGATCAAGGTCACCGACGTGGCGGTCACCACCCGCCAGCTGGCCACCCTGGTGGGCGCGGGCATCCCCATCGTCGAGGCCCTGGCCGCGGTGGCCGACCAGACCGACAACGACAAGTTCCGGGTGGTGCTCACCGAGATCAAGGAGAAGGTCAACGAGGGGTCGTCCCTGGCCGAGGCCATGAAGGGCTACCCCAAGATCTTCTCGGAGCTGTTCCGCAACATGGTCGCCGCCGGCGAGCAGTCCGGGACCCTCGAGGTGGTGCTGGACAAGCTGGCGGACTACACCGAGGGCCAGGTCAGCCTGCGGGCCAAGATCACCGGTGCCCTGGTCTACCCGGCGATCATGGCCGTGGTGGGCCTGCTGCTGGTCTCGTTCCTGATGATCGCGGTGGTGCCCAAGATCGCGAAGATCTTCGACGACATGGGGGCGACGCTGCCCCTGATCACGCGCGTGCTGATCGGGTTCAGCAACATCATCGCCGGCTACTGGTTCCTGGTGCTGCCGGCGGTGATCGGGCTGGTCTTCCTGATCCGCTGGTGGGTGAGCAAGCCGGAGGGCCGGCTGTTCGTGGACACCTGGTCGTTGAAGCTGCCGATCTTCGGCAAGCTCTTCCTGCTGGTGTCGGTGGCCCGCTTCGCGTCCACCCTGTCGACCCTGCTCAGCTCCGGGGTGCCGATCCTCACCTCGATGACCATCGTTCGCGCGGTGGTCGACAACGTGGTGCTCAAGGAGGTGCTGGAGCAGGTCCGCGAGTCGGTCAGCGAGGGGCAGTCGATCGCCATCCCGCTGCGCAAGAGCGAACAGTTCCCGCCCCTGGTGACCCACATGATCGCCATCGGGGAGCGGACCGGCGAGCTGGAGCAGATGCTGGCCCGGGTGGCCGAGTCGTACGAGGCGCAGGTGGACCGCACGGTGGCCACGCTGACCACCATGCTCGAGCCGATCATGATCCTGGTGATGGGGGGCGGGGTGGGCTTCATCGCCCTGTCGGTGCTTCTGCCGATGCTCAACATCAGCCAGGTGGTGCGATGAGAAACGGGGGCCCTGCTGGCCCCCTGGATACAGGAGTCGAGACGATGACGAGTACACACGACGAGATTCGGGCGCGGGGGCAGGCGGCGGCACGCTCCCTGGTGCGGGGCCAGGCCGGTATGACGCTGGTCGAGATCATGGTGGTGATCACGATCCTCGGGATCCTGATGACCATCGTCGGGGTCGCCGCCCTCAACCGGCTGGAGGAGGCCAGGGTCGACACGACCATCGTCCAGATCGGCAACATCGAGGGCGCCCTGACCCAGTACAAGGTCAACTACGGCAAGTACCCCACCACCGCCGAGGGCCTCGAGGCGCTGATCAACCCGCCGGCGGACAAGCACGGCCGGACCCGCGAGAGCTACCTGGACTCGGACACGGTGCCGGTGGATGCCTGGGGCAACCCCTTCCGCTACACCTCGCCGGGGTCCTCGCGGGACTACGAGATCGTCTCGCTGGGCGCCGACAGCGCCGAGGGCGGTGAGAAGAAGAACGCCGACATCAAGAGCTGGGAGATCAAGTAGTGGCGATCGTGACCCGCGGGAGGGCCCTCGTGGCCCTGCTCGCCCTGGCGCTGGTCAGCGGCGGGGTGGGCTGCGCCATCGTGGCGCACGCCCGCGGGCAGATCCGGGTCGAGACGACCCAGGTGATCGTCAAGGAGGTGGAGACCGACCTGGTCCGGGCGCGGATGCGCCGCGGAGCGTACCCCCAATACCTGGTGCCGGAGCCGGTGGACAGCTGGGGCCGCCCGCTGCGGATCGAGGTACCGGGGCCCGAGGGCCGGCCCTACCGTGTACTGAGCTACGGCGCGGACGGCCTGCCCGGCGGGCGCGGCCCCAACGCCGACATCGTGAACTGGGAGTACTGAGGCGGATGCATTCCCAGGACCGCAGGGGCATGACCCTCGTCGAGCTGGTCGTCGTGGCGGCGATCGTCATGGGCCTGATGCTCGTGGCGCTGCCCACGGTGAGCAGCTGGATCGGCGGGGACGTGCGCAAGGCGTCCCGGGAGATGGGCACGGTGATCCAGGCGGCGTACGACGAGTGCGCGTTGCAGCACGTGCCCATGCGCATCGCGTTCAACCTGGACCAGCACACCTACTGGGTCGAGGCGGCCACGGGCCAGGTGCGGCTGTTCCAGAACCAGAAGGCGCGTGAGGAGTGGCTGGAGGACGAGGAGGAGCGGGCCGAGGAGTTGGAGGAGTGGAAGGAGCGGGACGAGCAGGAGCGGGACCGCATCCGGACCCAGCAGCAGGACAAGCTGGGGGATCCCGAGAGCCCCCTCTCCGGCCTGATGGGCTTCCTCGGTCTCTCCCTGGGCACCGGCGTCCTCGAGGCCCCCGAACGGCTCAACGAGTTCGAGGTGGTCGAGAACGAGGTGATTCGCCCCCGGGAGCTGCCCAACTCGGTGGTGTTCAAGGGCATCTGGTCGCCCCAGTGGGATGACGTGGTCGAACCCCAGGATCCGCCCCCCGAGGAGGAGGACGAGGAGATCATCGTCTACACCCACATCTTCCCCGAGGGGTACATGGAGGACACCGTCGTCTACCTGATCGACAAGAGCGAGTCGGAGATGAGCCTCATCGTCGAGCCGCTGACCGGTCGCATCAAGGTGGAGGTCGGCGAGGCCGACCCGCCCCGCCGGGAGGACCGCCGTGTCGACTGAGCACGCCCCGGTTCGCCCCGAACGCGAGGGCTACAGCCTCCTGGAGGTCCTGGTCGCCCTGGCGATCCTGAGCATCAGCGTCCTGGTGCTGATCGACGCCCAGACCGCGGCGGTCCACATGCGCGAACAGGGCGAGGAGATGGTGGTCGGCACCCTCCTGGCCCGGGACGTCATGACGCTGGTGGAGCTGCGGCTGGAGAAGGAGGGCTTCGGCGAGCTGACCATCTCCGAGCAGGGGGACTTCCGCGAAGAGGAGTATCTGGACGCCTACCCCAATCACAAGTGGGAGTACGAGGTCAGCCGGGTCGAGCTGGATCTGGGGAAGATCCTGCAGATGGTCAACGAGTTGATGGGCATGGCCGAGCAGGAGGGGGCGGTCGAGGACGAGTCGATGATGACCGGCGGGTTCTCGCTCGAGACCCTGGGCATCGACCCGATGATCTTCACCGAGGAACTGTCCCGCTTCATCCGCGAGGTGCGGGTGCGGGTCTACTGGTGCGAGGACGAGGGCGCGGCCCGCAACGAGGGCTGGTGCTACTCGGACGAGGTGACGCTGGTCACCCACGCCATCAACCCCACCGGGCGGGTGATGAACGCCGAGGAGCAGGAGATCGGCGGCCTGGGGGGCATCGGTGGCATCGGTGGCGGCGCCATGGGCGGAGCCACCGGCGCCGGCTCCACCGGCGGCGGCACGGGTGGCCTGCCGCCGCTGCCGGGGATGCCGGGCGGCATGGGCGGTGGATCCACGGGCGGGGGGCGCAAGTGACGCGCAACCCCCTGCGTTCGGAGGCCGGTTTCACCCTGATCGAGGTGATGGTCGCCGTCGGGATCCTGGCCGGGGTCACCGCGGCGGTCTTCATGGTCTTCCGCAACTCCGCCGGGATCCAGGAGACGGTGACCGCCCGCTCGGAGCTGGCCGCCATGGGCCGGATCGGGCTGTCCCGGATGGAGCGCGAGGTCGCCCAGGCCTTCCTCTCCGACGCCCGAAAGAGCAAGCCCGCCGGCGTGTCCGACAACGTGGACGACACCTTCGAGACCCTGTTCATCGGCGAGGACGCCGATCCCTTCGACAAGCTCAACTTCACCTCCCGCAGCCATCGCAAGCTGTACCGGGACAGCAAGGAGTGCTCGCTGACCGAGATCGGGTACTACGAGGAGCCCGACCGGGAGTCCCGCTACTTCAAGCTGATGCACCGGGAGGAAGACCGCATCGACGGCGAGCCCACCGAGGGGGGCGAGGTGATGGTGCTCGCCCGCTCGGTCAAGCAGCTCAACTTCCGCTACTTCGACGAGACCAAGAACGAGTGGCTGGAGGAGTGGGACACCACCGGCCCCGACCAGCTCAACCGCCTGCCCCGCTCGGTGGAGATCACCATGGTGATCGAGGACGCCGCCGGGGAGGAGCGCACCTGGATCTCCAAGGTGCTGCTGAGGGCGAGCAACACATGAGGCAGTTGCTGGCCAGGTTGATGAGCGACTCGGGTGGGGGCCTGGGGCGTCGGCCTTCGGCCGAGGCGTCAGGCGTCAGGCGTCAGGCGTCGGGCGAGACAAAGAAGAGAGGGAAGCGATCCTGGCGCGGAGAACGGGGCATCGCGCTGGTCCTGGTGCTGGCGATGGTGGTCTTCCTGACCGCCTTCATCGTCGAGTTCACCTACCAGTCGCGCGTGGAGTACCTCCACGGCGCCCACTACCGGGACAAGGTCAAGGCCCACTACCTGGCCAAGTCCGGGGTGCGCATCTACACCCTGTTCATGGCGTTCGCCCAGCAGGCGGCGTCCAACCCGCTGATCAGCCAGTACGCGGGCATGTACGGCATCGATATCGGCGACAAGCTGTGGCAGCAGCTGCCCTTCATCGACACCGCCTTCCTGCGGGTCGCGATGTCCGGCATGGGCCTCAACAACGTGGACGATCTCGATCTCGCGGCCCTGGAGCAGGGGCGGGTCGAGTTCGACGTCGACGACAAGATGCAGGAGCGGATCGACGCCGCCATCGAGCGCGACTCCACCGCCCTGACCCGGCCCTTCCTGGGATTCGACGGGGACTTCCGGGCGGATATCAACGACGAGGACGGCAAGATCAACATCAACACCCTCGCCGACTCCACCAAGAAGGACGTCCGGACCGATCCCATCGCCCTGGCGATGTACGGGCTGATGGCCCACGAACGCTACGACGACCTGTTCGAGGAGCGCAGCGAGTTCGACCGCTGGGAGGTCATCGCCAACATCAAGGACTACGTGGACGTCGACGACCAGCAGTCCACCGTGCTGGGCGGATTCGAGGACAGCCTCTACGACGACACGGACCTGTGGGACCGGCGGGCGGCCCCCAAGAACCTCAAGTTCGACGCCATGGACGAGGTCCAGCTGGTGCCGGGGATCAGCGACGAGGTCTACCTGACCTTCGGGCCCCAGTGGACCATCTACGGCAACAACAAGATCAACATCACGTCCTGTAGCGACGCGGTGCTGTACGCGCTGATCAAGGCGTTCGCCGACCCCACGGTCTCCGACGCGCTGATCCGCGAGGCGGTGGGCGAGATCCAGGTCATGCGGATGCTCAACATGCTGACCACCGAGACCTTCATCTCGACCATCACCGCCAAGGGCATCACCCTGGTGGACCAGGGGGGCCTGCAGAACCTGATCAAGACCAACTCGCGCCACTTCACCATCGTGTCCACGGGCTACGTGGGCGACGTGGAGTCGACGCTCGAGGTGGTGATGAACTTCCAGGGCAGCAAGTTCAAGACGCTGGCCTGGAGAGAGTACTGAGAGACGAGCCATGGCGACCAAGGTCATCGGACTGGACTTCGGCCACACGTCGGTGAAGGCGGCGATCCTCAAGGGGACCTACCGCGGCTTCGACGCAGTGGGCTTCCTCAAGCGCGAGCTGCCGCTGCAGGACCTGCACGAGCCGGAGCCGAAGAGCGCCGTGCAGTCCGCCACCGACTTCGACGCCACCATGACCCTGGAGCCCACGCCCACCGAAGAGGAGCCCGCCGCGGAGAGGGTGACCCTGCGGGACCTGCAGCTGAGGGAGGCCGCCGCGTTGCTGGACAACGTGGACACCGACGACGCCACGGTGGTGGTCGCCGTGCCCTCGTCCGACGTCTCCACCTGGGTCGTGGAGGTGCCCTTCACCCAGAGCAAGCAGATCGCCGCGGTGCTGCCGGCGGTGCTCGAGGAGAAGATCCCCTTCGACATGGATGACGTGGTCGTCCATTCCCACCCGCTGGAGTCCGGCCCCACGGCGCTGGAAGGCGCCCCGGGAACCCGCCTGTTCTGCGCCATGGCCCGCCACGGCCAGATCCAGGGCATGCTGGACGAGACGGGGGGCATCGGCGTCGACCCTCGCTACCTGCCCGTGGACACCGGAGCCCTGGTCAACCTGGTCCGCTTCGTACCCCAGGAGGGGGCCGGCCAGGCGGTCATCGTCATGGACGTGGGCCACCACACCACCAAGCTGTGCGTGGTGATCGACGGCGTGCCCCGCCTGCTGCGGACCCTGGACTGGGGAGGGCGCCAGATCGACGCGGCGCTGCAGGACCACTACCGCTTCGACGACGGCGAGATCGCGGCCTACAAGGCCCGGGCGGTGACCCTGGCCGCCGGGGACGGCGACCAGGAGGTCCAGCGGATGGTCGAGGTGGTCCAGGAGGCCACGCGACCCCTGCTGGCGCTGCTACGTACCTCGCTGATCGCCTTCGAGGACGAGTATGGCCAGGAGGTGGACCGGGTCTACGTCTGCGGCGGTGGCAGCGAGTTGCGCGGGTTCAACGGGTTCTTGTCCGACGACCTCGGCGTCGAGGTCCAGGACATCCCCCTGCCCGCCAGCGGCAACGGCCCCGAGGCTGGCGCCGAGCACGCCATGGCCCTGGCCCTGGCCCTGCGCGGGCTGGCCTCGGGCAAGCCCCAGCAGGTGGACTTCCGCATCGGCCGCTTCGCCTACCGGCGCGACATCCAGCGCATGCAGCGGGTCGCCGCGGTGGCCGTGGCCCTGGTGCTGATCCTGGCCATCGGCGGGCTCGGGGTGTCGATCTTCAAGGGGGTCCGGCTGAAGACCAGGGATGCGGCGCTGATGGCCGAGATCAAGGGCACGGTGAAGAAGACCTTCCCGGAGGTCTCCGACTCGGCGTTGACGTCGTCGAGCAACGCCGTCAGCGTGTTCACCGCCGAGATGGACAGCATGAACGCCAAGATGGCGCTGATCGATCCGGCGAACCAGGTGACCGCCTTCGACCGGCTCAAGGAGCTGAGCAAGGCCATCCCCAAGGATCACAAGATCGACGTGGACAACCTGGAGATCACCGCCGAGGCGATCAAGCTGCGGGCCAACACCGACAAGTTCGAGACCGTCGACAAGATCGAGGCGGCCTGCAGGTCCCACGACGGCTTCGAGCAGTGCGCGGCCCACGACAAGGTCAAGGGCCGCGAGGGGTCGACTCGTTTCGAGCTGACCATCCCGCTCACCGAGCTGGAAGAAGAACTGTAGGACGGAAGGGACAGGAGCATGCTGGACAAGATCTCCACCTTCTGGAACACGCTGTCGCGGCGCGATCGGCGACTGATGGTGTTCATGGTCGTGTCGATCACCCTGTTCGTCGGGTACTTCGTGGTCACCGGGATCCGCTCGCGGGTCGACCGGCTCGAGACCACCGTCGCCACGAAGCAGCGGGACCTCGACACCATCCGGATGATGGTCGGCTCCCTGGAGGAGAATCGCACCCTGATCGCCGAGCTCGAGGAGCAGCTGGCCGGCTATTCGGATTTCTCCGTCTCGGGATTCCTGGAGAGCACGGGCGAGCAGATCAAGATCTCGGACAACATCAAGGGCATCAACGACCAGGGGGAGGAGTCCGGGGAGTTCTTCGCCGAGCACCGCTACGAGGTGGTGATCAAGAAGGTCAGCCTCGAGCAACTGGTCAACTATCTCTACAAGATCCAGTCTGCGCCCCAGCCCCTGCGGGTGGAGCGCCTCGTGGTGCGGGCCAACACGCGTAACCGCGAGGAGCTCAACGTGAACGTGAACGTGGTCTTCAGCAAGTTGAACCAGGAGGGCTGAGCGATGAAGGTGCTGCTCCAGATCCTGGGTCTCTTCGCCGGGGGCGGCGTGGTCTTCGCCCTCGCCTTCTACATCACCTTCCCTTCGGACACCGTGGCCGAGCGCATCGCCTGGGAGGCCCAGGAGCGCCTCGAGCTGGCGGTGGACGTGGAGAAGCCCAAGCCCAAGGGCATCGGCGGGGTGCGGTTCAAGTCCCTGCAGGTGGGCAAGCTGCCCAAGGGCGACGAGCCGGTCCGGCCCTTCCTCTCGCTGGGCAAGACCTGGGTCAAGGTGGGGCTGATCAAGGCCCTGCGCGGCGAGGTGGACGCCCGCTTCGACGGGGTGCTCTTCGACGGCAAGGCCAAGGGCGACGTTCAGTACAGCGAGACCGCCATCGCCGCGGACGTGACCCTGGACGACCTGCAGGTCAGCGCCTTCCCCCTGCAGGGGGAGACCTGGTCCATCGACGGGGCCGGATCCCTGGACGGCAAGGTGGACCTGTCCATCGACCAGGAGGACGTGACCCAGAGCCAGGGCCAGGTGAGCTTCGACTTCGACGGGCTGACCTTCCTCGAGGGCAGCCAGATCTACGGCCTGGACTTCGAGACCGTGTTCACCGAGGCCGGCGGGCGGATCACCGTGGAGAACGGCCGGGCCACCATCGACAAGGCCAAGTTCAAGGGGGACAAGCTCGAGGGGGAGGCCACCGGCTATGTGTCGCTGAAGAAGGACCTGGTGAAGAGCCGGATGGCGCTCAAGGTCAAGTTCAAGCTGCTGGACGAGTCCCTCGACGGGCTGCTGGCGATCAAGATGGGCAAGAACCCGTCCCACAAGGACGACAAGGGGTTCTACCACTACCTGATCTCCGGCCCCATCGACCGTCCCCGACCCCGGGAGGACCGGGCCGCTGCGCGGCGCTCCAACCGCAACAAGGGCAAGGCCGCCACCGACACGGGCGAAGAGGCCGACGACGAGGACCAGGGATCGAGCAAGCGCCGCACCGGCTCGCGGGCCAAGCGCCTGGACGAGATGACCGACGAGGAGAAGGCCGAGTGGGAGCGTGAGCGCGACGAGCGCCGCGAGGCCCTGCGCAAGAAGCGCGAGGAGCGGCGCCGAGAGGTGGAGGGCGGCAGTGCCGAGCGCGGCGAGAGCCGCGAGCGCGAGGTGCACCGCAAGGACGAGGACTTCGGCGACGACATCCGCGTCGGCGGGACCCGCGGCCGCGAGGAGCTGACCCTCGACGGCCCCGAGGACGTGGAGGAGTACGACGAAGACGAGGAGGGCGGCGGCGACACCGACGACGAGCCCGAGGGCGAGTTCGAGGGGGGCGAGGAGTACTAGGAAGCGAGGCGTAGGGCGCCGACACGTCGGACCGCAGGCGTCAGGCGAGGCGCTCCATCTCGGATCCGAACGAACTCGAACCCGGGTGGCACAGGCAGCGAGCTGCCTGTGTCTTGGCTCGAATCCCCGACCAAGGCAGGATCAGCGATCGATGGATCCAGGCGCACGAGCTTCGATGATCATCGGCCTCCTGGGAGGCCTCTGCGTGCTCGCCGCCGCGGCCTTCCTCGCCCCCTTGGCCCCCCTGCTGGCCGCCGTGTGCGGCCCCCTCGCCGGCTGGACCTACATCCGCTTCACCCGCCGGGAGATCCCCCGGTTCAAGTCCACCGGCGGTCTCATCGCCGTGCCCCCGATCGTGCTCGCCCAGGGCCTGGGCACGGCCCTGAACCTCCTGGTCCTCGGCGGTGGCCTCCGCCTCGGCGCCCGGCTGACCGTGCTCGATGGGGGCGCCGGCGAGCTGACCCTGCCGACCTCGATGGTCGCCGCCGTGATCCTGCTGGTCGTGTTCCTGGACCTGGCCCTGGTCCTGGTGGGTGCCGAGTGGGCGGGCCGCCGGGCCGCCGCGGCCAGGGCCTGATCGCCCTCAGGCGCCCGCAGGCCCGTACTTCCCCCACAACCTCTCGAACTCGTTGCCGAAGGCCCGGACCAGGCGCGGGTCGCCGGAGATCACCAGGTTCTCGTCGTTGGCCTCGGCCGCGGCGCGGGTCCAGTTGTACGAGCCGGTGGCCACGAGGCGGTCGTCCACCACGGCGAACTTGTGGTGCATCAGCTTCTCGGGGGTGTCGATGGCGACCGCGATGCCGGAGCGGGCCAGGCGGACGACGTCGGAGCCGGGATCCTGGGTCTTGGCGATGTCGCTGAGGATCCGGAGCGTCACCGAGCGTCGGTGGGCGGCCAGCAGGGCCTCGGCGATCCGGTCGTCGGTGATGGTGTACACGCACACGTCGACCGTCTTGCGGGCGACCTCGATCAACCCGATCAGCCGCTTCACGCAGTCGTCCCCAGGGCTGAAGAGCGCCTCGGCCCGGATCTCACCCTGGGGCCTCGGCGTCAGCAGACCCAGCACGTCGTAGAGCCACTCGGCCAGCTCCCCGTCCCGGGGATCGTGCATCCGCGACCGGACCAGGGCGAAGGCGGCGTTGCGGAAGGTGGCCAGGGCGTGGGCGTCCAGGTGCTCGTCGTCCACGACCACCCCCAGCGCGCGCCGCTCCGAGCGGCTGATGCGCCGATCCGCCAGGGTCCGTTCCAGGATGTCCTCGAAGTCGTGTAGGTCCATCGGTCCTCCCCGGGAGAGGGAGGTGCCATGGCAAGGGAGGTGCCATGTGTTTCGTGTTTCGCTTTTCGTCGTCGAGTTCCCACTATGTACGCACGCGGTCGGGAAAAGCGAAACACGAAACACGTGGCACCTTCCTCCTTCCTCTCGGACGGGCAAGCCCCGCCGGGGAATGTCCGTGGAGGAGCCCAGCTTCCCTGCTATCGTGACCGGGGAGCGGCCTGATGTTCGAACCCCAGCGCGCCACCCTGCGCGACCGGATCACCCCCCTGGAGATCCGCACGCGGCTCCAGGCCCTGGCCTGGGCGCTCGAGCTCAAGCCGTCCCTGCGCCACCACCTGAAGGACACCCTCCCGTCCGGCGACGAGGTGGTCTTCGACGGCTGCTTCCAGTTCGGGCTCTGGGACGACTCGGTGGCCACGCACCTGGCCTTCCGCGGCGGCAAGGTCAAGGTGGGGCGAGGGCCCGCGGCGGCACCGGACGTGATCGTGCGGTTCAAGGAAGCCCGGCACATGCGGACCTTCTTCGCCCCCGGCTCCGACGCCCTGCACATGCTGCTGAACAACGAGATGAAGGTCGAGGGCAACCTGGCCCTGCTGTACAAGAGAGGGAGGTGCCATGTGTTTCGTGTTTCGCTTTTCGTCGTCGAGTTCCCACTATGTACGCACGCGGTCGGGAAAAGCGAAACACGAAACACGTGGCACCTTCCTCCTTCCTCTCGGACGGGCAAGCCCCGCCGGGGAATGTCCGTGGAGGAGCCCAGCTTCCCTGCTATCGTGACCGGGGAGCGGCCTGATGTTCGAACCCCAGCGCGCCACCCTGCGCGACCGGATCACCCCCCTGGAGATCCGCACGCGGCTCCAGGCCCTGGCCTGGGCGCTCGAGCTCAAGCCGTCCCTGCGCCACCACCTGAAGGACACCCTCCCGTCCGGCGACGAGGTGGTCTTCGACGGCTGCTTCCAGTTCGGGCTCTGGGACGACTCGGTGGCCACGCACCTGGCCTTCCGCGGCGGCAAGGTCAAGGTGGGGCGAGGGCCCGCGGCGGCACCGGACGTGATCGTGCGGTTCAAGGAAGCCCGGCACATGCGGACCTTCTTCGCCCCCGGCTCCGACGCCCTGCACATGCTGCTGAACAACGAGATGAAGGTCGAGGGCAACCTGGCCCTGCTGTACAAGTTCGGCGCCGTGGCAGCGGACGTGGTCCACGGGGGCAAGGCCCTGCCGCCCAACACCGCCATCTGGGGGGACGACGGGGGCGGCTGGCAGGCCCTCGCGGTGCCCCCCACCGGCGAACACTGCGGGGACGCACCCCGGGGCGAGGTCTCGGCCCTGGACGATCCCTACCTGGCGGACGTGGGGCTTGGCGACCTTCCGCTCGTCAAGCGCCTGTTGTGGGCCCACCGCCATGTGCAGCCCGCCATCTGCTCCGAGCGGGCCCGGCTGTTGACCGAGCACGTGCAGGCTGCCCGCAGGGCCGAAGATCCCCACGAACCGCCCGCGCCGGTCCTTCGTCGGGCCCGGGCGATCCGCCACATCCTTGCCCACAAGCGGCCGATCCTGAACGACGACGACCTGCTGGCCGGCACCACCACCGCCCAGCGGGTGGGGGTGGTGATCTACCCCGAGACCTTCGGCGCGACCATCTGGCCCGAGCTGCGTACCGTCGGCGCCCGGGAGATGAACCCCTACCGGCTGGATCCAGAGGACGCCGAGGTGCTGGACCGCCAGGTCTTTCCCCTGTGGCTGCACGACAACATCCGGGAGTGGACCCGCAAGGCCAACGACAGCCCCCTGTCCCTGAAACTGGACGAGCGTTTCGTCCTGTACTTCCAGTGGAAGGGCTATGCGGTCTCCCACACCATCATCGACGTGCCGCGGGCGCTGGAGCGGGGCCTGTCGGGGATCCGCGCCGAGGCCGAGTGGCGGGAACGGGAGGCCGAGGACGATCCGGCGAAGCGCGATCTGTACCGGGCGATGCAGGAGGTCATCGACGGTGTGCTGGAGTACGCCGCTCACCTGGCCGCGGAGGCGCGCAGGCGGGTGGAGTCCGTCGAGGGGGACGACGACGACGCCATCGCGTTGCGGACGCGACTGATCCGGATGGCCGACGCCTGCGAGCGGGTCCCGGCCCAGCCTCCGCGCACCCTGTTCGAGGCGGCCCAGGCGGTCTGGATCCTCTTCCTCTGCCAGCACCAGGAGAACGTCAACGCCGGCCTGTCGCTCGGACGCCTGGACGTCTGGTTGCAGCCTTACCTGGAGCGGGACCTGGACGGGGGCGACCAAACCCAAAACCGCCCGGGGGAGGGCCGCCCCCCCCCGCCGCCAACCAACGCC
>CAZITQ010000050.1:0-5655 GCA_964542165.1 uncultured Rickettsiales bacterium | reverse complement strand
GGGGGTGCGCGCCTTCCGGGGCGGGGCCGGGGGCGGGGGGCGCCGTCCCGAACGCGGGGGGGGGGCGGGGCCCCGACGCCCTGCAGATCACCTGCGCCCTGATGCTCAAGTGCACCGACCACCTGCCCCTGGTGCCCGACATGGGCAGCCGCCTCTTCGGGGGTTCGTCCTCGGATCAGGTGATCACCCTGGGTGGCCAGACCGCCACGGGCCGAAGCGCGGTCTGTGACATGACCTGGATCTTCCTCAAGGCCACCGAGCTGCTGCGCCTGCGGGATCCCAACGTCAACGCCCGCTATGCCCCGGGCATCAACTCCACCGCCTACCTGCGCCGCCTGTGCGAGGTGAACGTCCTGACCCGGGCGACCCCGTCGCTGCACGGGGACGACGCGGTGCTCGCGGCCATGGAGGCCCAGGGATTCACCCTCGAAGACGCCCGGGACTGGTCGGCCACCGGCTGCGTGGAGCCCACCTCCTGCGGACGCCACTTCGGCCACACCGGCTGTCTGATGTTCAACATGGTGGCGCCGCTGGAGATGGCGCTCAACGACGGCACCCACCCGGTGCTCGGCGAGCCCATCGGCCCGCGCACCGGCGATCCCCGGCGGATGGAGACCTTCGAGCAGTTCCTGAACGCCTACTGCGAGCAGCTGGGCTGGCTCATCGACCGGGCGGCCGAGGGCAACAACATGCTCGGCGAGGCCCACCGCCAGCTCATGCCGTCGCCCTTGCTGTCGGCCCTGTTCACGGGACCGATGGAGTCGGGCAAGGACGTGATCGACGGGGGCGCGGTCTACAACTCCACCGGCATCGGCACGGTGGGGCTGACCGATGTGGTGGACAGCCTCTGCGCGGTCAAGACCCTGGTCTACGACGAGGGTCGCGTCGACTTCGCGACCCTGCTCGACGCCATCGAGGGCGACTTCGCCGACCAGGCGTCGCTGCTGGCGAGGATCCGCAACCGGGTGCCCCGTTTCGGGCAGGACACCGACCTGCCGCGGGAGATCGCCGACAAGGTCCTGTCCTTCGCCTACGACCGCTGGCAGGCCCAGCCCCACTACCGGGGCGGCCGCTACGTGCCCGGCTACTGGAGCATGTCCAACCACGTGGCCTTCGGCATGCTGTCCGGAGCCCTGCCGTCGGGGCGCCGCAAGGGCGAGCCCTTCACCCCGGGCCTGACCCCGGCCCCCTACTGCGCCGCCCCGCTCACCGAGCAGCTGCGCACCGTGGCCGGACTGGATCCTGTTCTCCTCCCCAACAACATCGCGTTCAACGTCAAGGTGGCCCCGGGCACCTGCGAGACCCACGCCGAGCTGCTGGACCGGATGACCGCGCTGGCCGGGGCCTACTTCGATCAGGGAGGGATGCAGATCCAGTTCAACGTGGTGGGCAGCGACGACCTGCGCCGGGCCATGGACGACCCGCTGCGGCACCGGGACCTGCTGGTGCGGATCAGCGGCTACAACGCCTATTTCGTCGAGCTCAACCGCAACATGCAGCTGGAGCTGATCGACCGGACGGAGCACGGGCTGGGGGAGGGCTAGGGTTACCGACGGGGCGGCGCGAGGACTCCCTGGGTAGCTGGGGGAGGTAGGGGAGGGACATGTTCCATCGCAGAACCCACGGATTCGGCGTCCTGGTGCTGTCGTGCGTCCTCTGGGCTGGGACCGGATCGGCGAGCGAGACGCTGACGCCGGTGTCCCAGAACCCCGGGGGGATCGCCCCCGACGGCGTGGTCTGGAGTCCCGACGGGCGGTTCCTGGCCCACGGCGGGGCCGGTGTCACCCTGTGGGACGTGGCGAGCGGGCGCATCCGCGCGCGCTACGGCCCCGACCAGTCGGCGCGCGAGGTGCGCTGGTCCCCCGACGGCGAGCGCCTCAGCGCCCTGCAGATGCAGGCGGAGGTGGTGCGGGAGTGGACGGTGCGCGACGGCGAGGCCGTCGAGTTTCCGTCCCAGAAGACCTACAGGGGCCGGCCCGAGGTGCTGTACAGCCCCGACGGGACCCGCCACGTGATCGTCGAGACCCAGGCCGAGCTCCACGACTCGGACACGGGGGCCGAGCTGGCCCGCTACCTGGCGTCCGCGGCGTCCTTCAGCCCCGACGGCCAGCGGCTGGTGGTCGCGAGCCGCTGGTCGGCCACGCTGGTGGACGGGCGGTCGGGAGAGGAGCTGTGCAGCCTGGGCCCGGTGATCGAGCCCTGGATGGAGGGGGATCGCTGGAAGCACGTCCAGGTCTCGTGGAGCCTCGAGGGGGAGCGGGTGGCCCTGTGGGACTACGACCGCCACAAGGGGGAGTCCACGCGGATCCTGGTCTTCGACGGCCGGACCGGGGAGGAGATCTCGTCGCTGGTCTTCCCGCCGCAGACCCTGAGGGCCGTCGAGTTCGACGGCGATCCGCAGCGCCTCTATTCGTGGGGGGACGGACGGGTCGACGTCTGGCAGCTTCCCGCGGGGGAGCGAACGGCCCTGGTCGAGGGTGAGGACATCCAGGACGTGGCCTGGGACCGGATCCGCGGACGGATAGCGGTTCTCCATGCCCCCCGGGAGGGGCCGGGGCTCACCCCGCCCACTCCGGAGCGGGACCTCTCGCGGATCGAGATCGTCGAGCCGGAGACGGGGGACCACACGACGTTTCCGGGACGGGGGGCTTGCACCGCCGCCTCGGGGGGCCTGAGCTGGGCGCCCGACGGGGGCACCCTCGCCCGCTGGTGCCACCACGGCCCCATCGTGCTGTGGGAGGTCGAGGACGAGGTGTCGCGCCGGATGCTCGGCCAGCAGGGATGGCAGACCAGCACGGGCCATTTCAGTCCCGATGGAACGCGAGTGGCGGTCGTCGCGGACTACAACCGAGTCCTCGTCTGGGACCTCGCCGAAGGCTCCCTGATCGCCGTTCACGACACGGGACCGGTTCTGGCGGGCG
The DNA here is from genome assembly GCA_964542165.1 of uncultured Rickettsiales bacterium. Lineage (GTDB taxonomy): Bacteria > Myxococcota_A > UBA796 > UBA9615 > CAYRNR01 > CAYTBN01. The sequence continues at coordinate 2,734 of CAZITQ010000050.1, read as the reverse complement.
CCCTGGCATGGAGCCCGGACGGTCGGCTCCTGACCATCGGCGGGCCGGTGGTGAAGGTGTGGGATCCGGCGGGGGACGTCGTGGTCCACGAGCTGGATCTCGCGCTCCCCCCGGCGTCGCTGGACTCCTCCACCTACCGCGGCGAGATGTGGGTTCGCGCCGGGATCGTCCTGTTCAGTCCCGACGGGAAGCACCTCGTCACCGTCCGCGGGTGGGATCGCACGATCGCGGTCTGGGACGCCGGGAGCGGCGAGTTCCTGGGAACCCTCGGACCCGGGATCGCCGACGAGACCCCTCCCACCGGCCACATGCGCGTGGTGCACAAGCTCGCCTTCAGCCCCGACGGCCGCTGGCTCGCCAGCTCGAGCGCCGACGGCGCGGTGCTGGGGTGGGACGCGACCCGGTTCCACGCGCCCGACGAGATCGTTCCGGTGTCGTGGGCGAAGTTCCGCTCCCTCTCCCCCGATCTCGTCTGGGCGCCCGACAGCGAGCGGCTCCTCCTGGTCGACTCCAGCCGAACGATCCACGAGGTCGACCTGTCGGACGGGAGCGAGCGAGAGGTGGCGACGCTCGAGACCGGCGCGGCGGCGATGCGGATGGAAGGGGACAGGGGACCGCTGCTTCTGATCGACCAGCCGAGGAAGTCCGTTCGGTTCCCGCGCCAGGTCCGAGTGGACCTCCTCTCCGGGGAGGCCGCGGTGGGGCGCGAGATCCCCTGGCGTGTACACCACGCCCGTTTCTCGGCGCAGGGCGAGGTGTTGGCGTTCGGTGGGTACGGCCTGACCCTGCTGCGGGGCGACGACGGCGTCGCCATATCCCTGCGGGCCGTCTGGCTCGACGGCGAGTGGGCCACCCTGACCACCACCCCCGACGGGCGCTTCGACGGCGACCCCCGCCTCTTTGATCAGCTGATCTACGTCGACCCGGACGCCGACCTCCTGGAGCGGCCCCTGGTCTCCGGCTCCCAGGTCGTGGACCGGTTCCACACGCCGGGCCTGTTCCTGGCCGAAGGGTTCGGTGTAGACGCCGATTCCCCTTGATCCTTCCGCCCCGCCGGGCAAGCTGGGGCCGGGAGGCAGCATGATCGGCATCCCCCTCGGACTGGTCTACGCCAACGCCCTGGAGTGGGGGCTGCACAAGTACGTGCTGCACGGTCTGGGCAGGAACCGCAAGAGCTTCTGGGCCTTCCACTTCCACGACCACCATCGAAACGCCCGTCAGAACGACTTCTTCGATCCGGACTACGAGCGCTCCCTGTGGGGCTGGCACGCCCAGTCCAAGGAGGCCCTGGCCCTGGCGGCCGGGGTGGTCACCCACCTTCCCCTGTTCCCCGTGGCGCCGTTCTTTGCCGCGACGACGCTGTACGGCGCGTTCAACTACTACCGCAAGCACAAGCGGGCCCACCTGGACCCCGAGTGGGGCAAGCGCAAGCTGCCCTGGCACTGGGACCACCACATGGGCCGCAACCCCGACTCCAACTGGGGCGTCACCCGACCGTGGTTCGACCTCATCCTGGGCACCCGGGAGCCGATGCAGGACCGGTAGGCTGCCCCCCGAACTGTGCGATACTCCCCCCCTCTCAGGAGGAGATCTCATGGCCAGGGTGGTGGTGCTGGGTGGTGCGGGGGCGGTGGGGTCGGTGGCGGCCTCGACGCTGGCGAAGCAGGACCTCGTCGACAAGGTGGTGATCGCCGATTTTGCGGCCGACAGGGCGGCGGAACTGGCCGCCGAGCTGGGGGACAAGGCCGAGGCCGCCACGGTGGACGTGGAGGACGACGCTGCCCTGCGGGCCGTGCTCGACGGCGCCGACGTGGTGCTCAACTGCGTGGGCCCGTTCTACAAGACCGTCAAGCGGGTGCTGTCCACGGTGATGGAGCTGGGCATCCCCTACATCGACGTGTGCGACGACGTGGACGTGACCCTCGAGATCCTCGACTGGGACGCGAAGGCCAAGGAGGCCGGACTGACCGCCGTGATCGGCATGGGCAACTCGCCGGGGGCCACCAACCTGCTGGCCAAGTTCGCGGCCACGGCCCTGCTGGACGAGACCGAGGCGGTGGACATCTTCCACGCCCACGGGGGCGAGGCCTTCGAGGGGGCGGGGGTGATCGGCCACCGCTTCCACTGCATGTCGATCCCGATCCCGATGTACCTCGACGGCGAGCTGAAGTACGTCAACTACTTCGAGCCCGACGGCATCGCCCTGCGCCAGTCCTTCGACTTCCCGGTGCTGGGCGACGGCATCCAGCTCTACCCCTACCCCCACCCCGAGCAGGTGACCCTGCCCCGTTACCTGGACCTGCGCCAGGTGACCAACAAGGGCACCGTGCTGCCGGCGGCCTACTACGACCTGACCCGCGACCTGTGCCAGCTGGGGTTGGCCAGCCGCGAGCCGCTGGAGGTGGAGGGGCGGGCGCTGGCGCCCTACGACTTCGCGGTGTCCTACATCATCCGCGAGCGGGAGAGGCTCCTGGCCGAGTCGGGCTTCGGCGGGCCCAAGGGCTGCTGCTCGGTGGTGGTCACCGGCACCCGTCGCGGCGAGTTCCGACAGTACCGGTTCCACATGGCCAGCCAGAGCCAGGCCCTGGGGGAGGGGACCGGGATCCCGGCGGCGGTCGGCACGCTGCTGCTGCTGCAGGGCAAGGTCAAGCCGGCGGGGGTGCTGCCGCCCGAGGGCTGCATGGACCCGTCGGACTTCATCGCCACCATCCCCCAGGTGATGACCCTGGACAGC
>CAZITQ010000049.1:0-44364 GCA_964542165.1 uncultured Rickettsiales bacterium | reverse complement strand
CGGCCAGCAGCCAGCTCGCACCGGCGAGGATCATCAGGATCCGCGGCCAGATGGGATTGCGAAGGGACATGGCAGCTCCAATCGCCCGTCGGACGGGCGGCCGGATTGTAGACGAAGGCGGTGGACGAAAGAACGAAGAACTGCGGGGCGCGCTCCCCGGGCAGCGAATCCGGGCTCGGGCGCCCGCGGCGCGTACTAGAGCGATCGGCCGAGGATCGCGTAGTGACGGACCTGGGGTTCGTCGGCGATCAGGGCCGTACGGCTGGCCCGGATCGAGGGGGCGTTGTCCTCGTCGAAGAACCCCTGGAAAAGGGGACCTCCACCCCTCGCCTCGGCCCGCGCTGCACCCGCAGCCAGCGCGCTGGCGGACATCGCAGCGGCCACCCCGCTTCGCCGGTGATCCGGGTGCACGGCCAGGGTCTTGAACACCATGCCCCCGGCCCGGTCCAGGGCCCGCAGGGCGCGGAGCCGGCCCAGGGGGCGGGTCGAGGCACGCAGCGCTGCGGTGGGATCGGGATGGGTCAGCAGAAAACCGCAGGGTTCACCACCGGCATCCTCGGCCAGCAGCACCATGGAGGGATCCACGACCGCCGTCAGCGGCCGGAACAGGTCGAGGAACTCGGCCCTCGACAGGGCCACGAATCCCAGGCTGTCGGCGAAGCAGGCGTTGGCCAGGCGGCGGATGGCCTCCATCTCGGTGGCCATCCGGGCCGTGTTCAGGGGGCGGATCCGGTACCCGGCGTCGGCGGGCGGCCGCCCGGCCTCGACCACCCGCTCCGGATCGACGGCGAAACGTTCGTGGAAGTACCCCACGAACCGGCGGACCGGCTCCAGGCCCGCGTCCGCCAGACGATCGGTCAGGTAGTCCGGGTAGTTCGGTTCCATGCTCCAGCGGGGCGACCGCGGCCCGGCGATCTGGATCCGGCAGGCGTGCCAGATGGTCAGGTCGACCGGCCCCAGCATCCTCCGGGCTCCCCTTCGCCGAAGCTCATCGGCCGCCCGGGCGAGGAGTTCCTCGACGACCGTCAGATCGTCCTCGACCGCCAGCCCACCGATCCAGCCGATGTCACGCCCCAGTCGCCGGTCCACCGCGACCACGACCCGACCCACGAGCCGCCGCCTCGCACGCAGCACCAGGGGGATCACCTCTCCGAACCGACGGAAGGGATGGCCCGGCAACAACGGAGCCATCCGCGATGTCCGGGAGACCGGGAGGGCCTCGGGATCGTGGCGCGCGAGCCGCTCGTCCAGCTCCATCAGGGGCGCCAGGGAGGCGGGCACGGGGGCCGGGGACAGGGTCTCCATCGCGCCCAGGATGGTCCAATGCCAGGAGCAGGTCAAAGCCCGGTCGCATGGCATAGAATGCCGACCATGCCGGAACCCGGGCCCCGGGACGCCCCCGACCAGGCGGTGTTCGATCGCATCCGCTACGCCCAGTGCTGGGAAGATCCCAGGCTGCTCGAGGCGGGGCTGCGGATCGGGCCCGGGGACGACGTCCTGTCGGTCCTCTCCGGGGGCTGCAACACCCTGGCGCTGGCGCTCCAGGGCCCCCGCTCGGTGACCGCCGTGGACGTGAGCCGACCCCAGCTCGCGGTGATGGCGCTGAAGATGGCGGGGATCCGGACCCTGGATCACGGGGACTTCCTCGAGCTGGTCGGCGCCCGCACCTCGTCCCGTCGGGCCGCCCTGTACCGGTCGGTGCGCCCCGGATTGGACTGGGAGAGCGCCGCGTACTGGGACGCCCACGGCGACGTGCTGGAGGCGGGGGTGCTGGCCGCCGGCAAGTTCGAGGGCTACTTCCGACTCTTCCGCGAACGGATCCTCCCCTGGATCCACCGCCGCCGGACCGTCGAGCGCCTGCTCGCGCTGCAGACCCTCGAGGAGCAGCGCGAGTTCTACGAACGCGAATGGGACACCCGGCTGTGGAGGGCCGTGTTCAAGGTCTTCTTCGGCCGCCGGGTCATGGGCTGGCTCGGGCGCGATCCCAGCTTCTTCCAGTTCGTCGAGGAGGGATCGGTGGGCGAGGCGATCCTGGGCCGCGCGCGGCGGGGGCTCACCGAGGTCCCCGTGGGGGACAATCCCTACCTGGAGTTCATCCTCACCGGGACCTACGCCGATCCCGAGCGCAGCCACGCCTACCTCACCGAGGAGGGCTTCGCGGCCCTCGCAGGGGGCCTGGTCGACCGGATTCGGGTGGTGCACGGGGACCTGTGGGCGTTCCTGTCCGAACAGCCCGAGGGCGCCTTTTCGGCCTTCAACCTCTCGGACGTGTTCGAATACGTGTCCGAGGAGGTCTACGAGGATGCGTTGCGGGCCCTGCTTCGTGTGTCCCGCCCCGGGGCCCGCCTGGCGTACTGGAACATGATGGTGCCCCGCTCCCGCCCGGAGACCCTGGGGGAGCGCCTGGAGCCCGACGCGGAGCTCGCCGCGTCGCTGTTCGCCCGCGATCGGGCCTTCTTCTACGGAGCCTTCGTGCTCGAACGGGTGGTCGGATGATGGTGGAGCGGCTGGTCGAGGTCCTCGCCCGGGGCCGCTGGTGGGTGCTGGCGACCCTGGTGGCCGTGGCCGTGGCGGGGGGCGTGCTGGCGGGTCAGGTCGGCGTCGACAACTCCCTGGAGACCTGGTTCCTCGAGGGCGATCCGACGGTGGAGGCCTACCGGGCCTTCCAGCGGGACTTCGGCAACGACGAGGTGGCCGTGGTCGCGCTGTACCACGGCGACGGTGTGTTTCAGCCCGCCTTCCTGGAGCGCCTGGCCACGCTGACCGCCGAGCTCGAGGCCATCGACGGCATCCGGCGCACCTCCAGCCTGGCCGCGGTGGACGACATCCGTTCGGACGAATTCACCCTCGAGGTCGGGCCGCTGATGGCCGCAGTGCCCGCCACCGACGAGGAGCTCCGGACACTCGAGGCCCGCGTGATGGGTGATCCCCTGCTGGTGGACCGCCTCATCTCCAGCGACGGCAAGACCGCACTGATCGTCGCCCAGATGGAAGATGCGTCCGACATGGACGTCCGACGCGACGCCATCCTGGCCCAGGTGGAGGAGACCCTCGAGCAGGGCGTGCACGGCAGCGACATCGAGACCCACCTGGGGGGCCTCGGGGTGGTCTACGACGCGCTGAACCGCATCTCGACCCGCGACTCCACCCTGTTCATGTCCCTGTGCTACCTGCTGGTGATCGGGGTCCTGGTCCTGCTCTTCCGCCGCCTGGGTCCGGTGGTGCTGGCCCTGGGCATCGTGCTGGTGACGATGCTGACGGTGATGGGTCTGTACGGCGCCGCGCAGCTCGACATCAACATGATCACCATGGTCCTGCCGACCATCGTGGTGATCGTCGGGGTCGCCGACTCGATCCACGTGCTGTTCCACGTGGCCGAGGAGCGGCGCAAGGGCACCGATCTGGCGCGCACCCGACGCGCCCTGGCCTTCATCGTCATGCCCTGCCTGTTCACGTCGCTGACCACCGCGGTGGGGTTCGCGTCGCTGGTCACGGCCCGCACCGAGGTCATCCGTCAGCTGGGACTCTTCGCCGCTGGCGGTGTCCTGGTGGCCTTCCTGGTGACCGTCGCGGCGGCCTCGGCGGCCCTGTCGTCGCCCCGCTTCGCGCCCCGGCCGATGACCGTGGGCGAGGGCGGCCTCTCCAGGGCGCTGGCGGCGCTGTGTCGCTTCTCGGTGGCCCACCGCGGTGCCGTGCTCGGCCTGGCAGGAGTCCTGGTGCTGCTGGGGGCCTACGGGGTCTCCCAGGTCCGGGTGGACACCTTCTCGATCGGCTTTCTCAAGCAGAGCCACCCGGTGCGGGTGGACTCGGACCGGATCGAAGAGCGATTCGGCAACTACGTGCCCATGGAGTTCACGGTGGAGGCCCACGGCCCCCACGGGGTCCGGGATCCGGAGCTGCTGAGCCGGATCGACGCCTGGCAGCGCTCCATGGAGGACGACGAGCGGGTCTCGTGGACCTCGGGGCTGCCCGACGTGGTCAAGCGGCTGAACCAGGTGCTGCGGGACGGCAAGCCCGAAGACTTCGCGGTGCCCGACAGCGGCGCCGCCCTGGAGCAGGGGTTGCTGCTGTACGAGTCGGACCCGGACAACGACATGGTCCACCTGACCGACGCGGGCCAGAAGCGGGTCCGGGTGACCGCAGGCGTGGAGATGACCACCGCCCAGGGCTTCCTGGCGTTGAAGGAGGATCTCACCGCCGAGGGCGAGGCCATCCTGGGGGACGTGGGCACGATCCAGCCCACCGGGTACCTCCCGCTGTACTGCCAGATCATCGACTACATCGTACAGAGCCAGATCTCGTCGTTCTCCCTGGCCTTCGTGGTCATCTTCGCACTGATGGTGCTGGTGTTCCGCTCCCTGCGGCTGGGTGCCCTGTCGGTGCTGCCCAACACCTTCCCGGTGTTCCTCACCCTGGGCCTGATGGGGATCGCCGGGATCCACCTGGACCTGGGCACGGTGACCATCGCCGCGGTGGTGATCGGCATAGTGGTGGACGACACCATCCACTTCCTCTACCGCTACAAGGTCGAGCTGCAGGCGGCCCGAGGGGATCACGAACGGGCCGTGGAACGAACCTGCGCCACCGCCGGGGCGGCGATGACCGCCACCACGCTGATCCTGGCGGCGGGCTTCCTGGTCCTCACGCTGGCCAGCGTGAAGTCGGTGATCTACTTCGGACTGCTCACCTCCACGGCCATGGTCGCCGGTCTGCTGGGGGACCTGATCATCATGCCCGCGCTGTTGACCGCCATCCGTCCGCGCCTGTGACGCAGGCCCCCTTCTCCGCTCAAGAGAACGCCCCCTACGTCCGATAACACGAGTAGCCATTCCTGCCTGCCCTGCCCATGGACCGACGGTCCCGGGGGGCGAGGCAGGGGTGCACACGGACGCCGCCGACCGCAACTCCGGGCGGCGGCATGGCGGGAGTGACCGAGGATGGCGAGGCGCATCCGAGACGGACCCCTGCGGGTCCGCTGACCGCGACGTCGGACGAGGACAGCCCCGCGGGCCGCCCAACGCGACCCGTTTGACGGGGGAGTGCGTCCCACCCGACCCTCGCCAACGACCCGCTCGACGGGATGGACCCGTGTCTCCGGACCCCTCCGGACCACGCACCGGCACCGGTGCGCCCCGGGGGTCTGGGATGGAGGTGTGCGCGCGGGCACACGGAGCCCGCGCCGAAGTGCGAACGGTGATCAACGCGCTGCCCAAGGCCGCGATCAGCGGCATCCTGCGCAACCTCACGCGCGCCCGTAGTGGCCGCGCGGAGATGCTCGAGCGCCTATCCAACGGGGTCCGGATCAACCGGGCGGCCGACGACGCGGCGGGCATGGCCGTCTCCGCGTCGCTCGACGCCGACCTGGCCAGCTACCGCCAGGCCCGCCGCAACGCCGAGCACGGCCAGTCGGCCCTGGCCATCGCCGAGGGCGGGCTGTGCGAGATCGCGATCATGCTCACGCGCATGAGAGAGCTGGCCACGGCGTGTGCCAGCGAGACGCTGAACGACGACGAGCGGATGATGGCGCAGACCGAACTCAGCGCCCTGCTCTCCGAGGTCGACCGGATCGCCTGGGCCGCGAGCTTCAACGGCCAACCCCTGCTCGCCAAGACCCACGTGGACGTGGCGTTCGTCATCGACACCTCGGGATCGATGGGCGGGGAGATCGCGACGCTCACCGCGGAGATCAATGCCTTCCGCCAGGAGTTCATCGACGCGGGCCTGGACGTGGAGTTCGGCCTCGCCGCCATGCGGTCCAACATCGGCGGTGGCGACGGGCTGCAGCGGGTCACGGACATCGGCGATCCCGACTTCGAGGCCCAGCTCGCCGGGTTGGGGATCGCCGGCAGCACCGTCGATCCCTACAGCGCCCTGCTCAACGCCAGCGGCGCCGACGACTGGAACGGGGACGGGGACGCGTTCACCTGGCGAGGGGACGCCGGGCGCCATATCGTGCTGATCACCGATACGGACCAGGAGGCCCACCTCACCCCCGGGGATCCCGACGCCACCGAGGTCATCCAGTCCTTGCTCCCCTCCGGGGTGTCCGTACACGCCATCGCCCGTACGGAACACCAGGACACCTTCGATGACATCGCCAGCCAGACCGGCGGCAGCATCCACGACCTGGGCAACGGCGCCGGCAGCGGCATCCCCTCGGCGATGGACGCCATCGCCGGCGCCCTGACCGGGGGAGCACCGATCAACGCCAAGGACCTGAGCGTCCAGGTCGGCATCCACGCCGGGGACGCGGACAACCTGGACATCGGCGTGTGCGTGGACGCCAGCCGCGTGGGCCTGGGGCTGTCCGGGATCTCGGTGGCCACCGCCGAGGACGCGGCCGCCTCGCTGGAGATCATCGACGGCGCGATCCACCAGGCGTCCACCTACCGGGCCGAGATCGGCGCCGTGGAGAACCGCCTGGACCACGTAATCGCCTCCCAGGACGCGGCCATCGTCAACGAGGAAGCCGCCCTCTCCCGGATCCAGGACCTGGACTACGCCGAGGCCACCTCGGAGCTGGCCCTGCAGCAGGCCCTGGCCGCCGCGGCCACGACCACCCTCTTCGAGTCCCTGCGCATCAGCTCCGAGCAGGTGCGCGCCATCTACAATGGACTCGAGGAGGGGGGATTCGACCGCCCCCGAAGCGGTGGACGCCTGGATCTGACCGCCTGACCCCCGCTCCCGGCGCCTCCCCGGCAGGCTAGAATCACCGTCCCGGCCAGGAGGAGCGATGAGCCAGGTCTACCTCGTGCCCGCCCGGATGGACCAACCCGCCCAAGCCCTGGAACGGGCCACTGAAGCGCTGTGGGACGCGGCCTCCCTGGGGCGTGTGCTCCAGCCCCGGGACCTGACGGCGATCAAGCTACACGTGGGCGAACCGGGCACCCCCACCCGCCTGCGGCCGGCCCTGGCCCGCGCCCTGGTCCGCAGGGTCACGGCAGCGGACGCCCGGCCCTTCCTCACCGACACCTCGGTGCTCTACAAGAGCCCGCGGGACAACGCGGTCGGACACGCGCTGGTGGCCCACGCCCACGGGTTCGGCGTGGACTCGGTGGGCGCGCCCTTCGTGCCCGCCGACGGACTGATCGGCGCCGACGAGGTCGAGCTGCCGGTGGACGGAAAGTTCTACAAGAGCGTGTCGGTGGCCACGGGCGTCGTCCAGGCCCGCTCGATGGTCGTGCTGACCCACGCCACCGGCCACCTGGGGACCGGGCTCGGCGGAGCCCTGAAGAACCTGGGCATGGGCTGCACCTCTCGAAAGGCCAAGCTCCGCCAGCACCACAACCAGCAGCCCCACATCGACACCGATCTGTGCACCGCCTGCGGCGAGTGCGCCCGGTGGTGCCCCGAGGACGCCATCGCCGTGGACGCTGTGGCCGAGATCGACGGACAGGCCTGCATCGGCTGCGGCGAGTGCATCGCCCGCTGCCGCTATGACGCCGTGGGCTTCGGCTGGGGGATCATGGGCAAGGAGCTGCAGCAACGCATGGCGGAGCACGCCGCAGCCATCGTCCTCAACAAGCCGGATCGCATCGCGTTCGTGACCGCCGTGATGGCCGTGACCAAGGACTGCGACTGCCTGGGCCTGGACCAGCCGCCGCTGCTCCCCGACATCGGCCTGCTGGCGTCCCTGGATCCCGTGGCCCTCGACATGGCCACGTTGGACCTGATCTACGAACGGGCCGGGCGCACACTGGAGTCCATGTCCTACCCCAGGGTCCAGGCGTTCGAGCAGATCCGGCACGCGGAGCGATGCGGGATCGGGGACTCGGAATACGACCTGGTCCAGGTCGAGGGGTAGGCGAAGCGACCGCGGTCAGCGGGGTCGGTCGAAGCCCACGGCGGTCCGCACGTAGCCCAGTTCCTCCACGAGGCGCCGGAAGCGGGCGTAGTAGACCTCGGCGTCCGGCAGCCCCAGCTCGAAGGCGGCCAGGGTGATCCGGTGGGCGTCGCGCACCAGCCTCACCTCGAAGGGGTAGGCGTAGCTCTTGGTCCGGGCGCGCTCCAGGTGGAACAGCAGGGCATCGGTGCGGGCGCGCAGGGCGTCGGCCAGCCGGTCGGGCACCCGTTCCGGCAGCTCGGGGATCCCGAGCCCCTCGATGAAGTCGTCGGTCAGGTGGGCGACGGTGCGGGTGGGCGACAGCCGCTCCCGCGACGGATTTCGCTCGCGCTTCTTGCCCATGCCTCCTCCCCAGGAGGCTCCATTGTACCGCGAGATGCGCTAGATGACCGACCAGACCACGGCGGCGCTGGCGACGCCTGCGGGCAGCGCGGCACCGCGGTAGCGACCCACGGCGTGGGTGATGGCCGCGGTGGCGGCGGCGCCGAGCATGGACGCCAGGTACGGCAGAAAGAGGGCCTCGAGACCGGTGGAGGCGTGGATCAACAGCAGGGCCAATCCGGTCACCAGCACCGGGAAGAGGACCTCCAGGTCCAGCTCCTCGGGGTGCCCGGGCCAGGCGAAGCGGGCCAGCGACGTCACCGCGAGCCAGCCCGCCAGCGGCCACAACCAGGTGGGCCCGGCGAGCCCCCAGGCCAGCGATCCCACCAGGAAGCACAGGATCAGCCCGGACGTGGAGAGCCGGCCGACCCGGGCCGCCAGCAGGCACATGCTCAGCACCAGCGCCATGCCCAGCATCCAGGCGCCGAGGGCGTCCAGGGGCAGCCCCAGGGTCCGGTCGAGTACGAACCACACCGCCACGGGGATCAGCAGGTTGTCCACCCCGCGGACCGACACCGCCTCCACCGCTGTGGCCACCAGGGCGACCACCAGGGTCAGCAGCAGGACGTGGGGCCAGCCGGCCCGGCCGTCCAGGGCGAAGCCCGACAGACAGAGAAGGAAGGTGAGCCCCAGGAAGGTGCTCGATCCCTCGAGCGTCCTGTGGCCGTCCACCACCCGGTACGCCCGCTGTCCGAAGCGCTGTCCCACCAGGGCCGCGGCCGTGTCCGACAGGGCCATGATCAGCATCGGCAGCAGGTAGAGCAGGGCGTCGCCGTCCGCCAGCAGGTACAGCAGGTAGACCGCAAACGGGTAGTAGTACGCGCCGCCGCTGCGGCGGCGGATGCGGTGGATCGAGCCCAGCAGCCCCGTGACCTTGCCCAGGGCGAGCAGCCCGAAAAACGACAGCGCCAGCGCCAGCACCGTCCAGTGGGAGTGCGTCAGCCACGGCAGCGTGAGCACCACGAACCCCGAACCCACGTGGGTCAGCTTCCGGGTGCGCTCGGTGGGGACGTCGGCCAGGCGGTGGATCAGCTCGGCGATGACGAACAGCGCGAGGATCGCCGTGGAGATGATGCCCGCGCCCACGAGCTCGCGAACCAGCGTGACCTCGCCGTGTCCGCCCATGTCCGCTCGGCCCCTTCCCCGCGCCGTCGGACCCCATGGTAAGGTGGGGCCCACGCTGGGCGGACACCTACACGGATGAGGGCGACTTCGGCAAGGCTAATTTTGCTCTTGGCGGCTCTTCTGTGGGTCGCCTGCAAGCCCCCCGAGCCCGCGGACGACGACGACGACGACGACACGGTGGACATCGTGCCTCCCGTCCTGCCCACCCTCCAGCTCACCTCCCCGGAGCGGGCCAGCTTCCAGCCCGCGGGCAGCGCGGTGGAGGTCGAGGGCCTGTGCACGGCCGGTGACGCCCCTCTGGACACCCTGACCATCGACGACGAGCCGGTGAACCTGTCCCCGGACGGCGAGTTCCAGCACGTGTACGCGCCCGTGAACGGGATCAACGTGATCAACCTGCGGATCACCGACACCGACGGCGAGCGGGCCACCGACGCCCTGGCGGTGTACCACGGGACCCTGCGGCCGCTGGGGGAGACCCTGCCCCAGATCGCGGTGATCCAGGCCAGCGAGGAGTTGCTGGACGACGACCAGCCCGACCTGGACGACGTGGCCAGCCTGGTCGAGGGCCTGCTCGAGGATCCCGGCACCTTCGACGGGCTCGACACGGTGGTGACCTCGGACGTGGCCATCACGCCGACCTCGATCACCGTCGGCGACGCGGCCGTGGACATCGTGCCCGGCGCGGGCGTTCTCACCAGTACCCTGACCCTCAACGACCTGCACGCCACCTTCGACATCGCCGGAACCGGCTGGCTCGACTGGCTCGAGGTCTCGGGCGAGATGTGGTCCGATCCGGCGTGGACCGAGATGGACATGGAGGTCTCGGCCCAGAGCGGAGAGGTGCAGGCCCAGGTCACCCACATCGACGTGCAGTTGGACAACTTCTCGTTCGCCGTGGACTGGGTGCCGTCGTGGGTCGAGGAGCTGCTGTACGAGACCGTGCAGGAGTACGTGGAGGACGCTCTGCTGGAGACCACCGAGACCCTGGTGGCCGACTTCCTCGAGGAGTTCCTGCAGACGTTCTCGATGGAGACCACCTTCGGTGAGGAGACCCCGGTCACCCTGGCCATCTCGCTGTCCTCCCTGGAGGTGACCGGCGACGGCCTGACCATGTGGCTGGACGGGTCCACCTCCGCCGCCCTGGGCATCGACCTGCCGCCGGACGCCGGCACGCTGGCCACCCAGGGGCCGGCGCCCTCGCTGGGCTTCTCGTCGTCGCCGCTGACCGTGGCGGTGGACGACGACTTCGTCAACCAGCTGCTGGGCACGGTGTGGACCTCGGGCATGCTGTCGGACTTCGCGTTCACCGGGCTGGAGCTGGCCGCCATGGGCGCCGGCGACATCCCGCCGCCCATGGGTCCCGTGGACGTGGTCACCGTGGATTCGGCCCTGCCCATGTGCCTGGTGGCCACCGACGATCCCGAGTGGGACTTCACCATGGGCATCGGCGAGATGCGCTCCACCATCCGCCGCACCGACGGGGTCGAGCTGAGCTTCTCGTCGAGCATCCTCGGCGGGGGGCGGGCGTTCTCGGACACCGACGGCTCGATCAAGATGGAGATGGACGACCGCCCCGCCTACCTGAAGATGGGCGTGGCGACCCTGGACTACCCCGAGGCCCTGGATCCGGGGGATCTGGCCGCCCTGGTGCGGCTGACCATCCCGCCCATGCTGGGCCAGGCCAACGAGGCCCTGCCCGGCTTCCCGATCCCCGAGACCCACCTGGGGGATCTGGCGGACGTGGATTACCTCGACGGCAAGTACCTGTCCGTGGACGACCTGCGCCTCGCGGTCCGGGGCGACGAGGGTCTGTGGATCACCGTCGAGTGCGGCCTGTCCATCCAGTGAACCAGCCCGCTCCCTCCCTCGACGACGTCACGCCCACCGCGGAGTCCCACGTCACCATCGTCACGGGAGGCGCCTCGGGCATCGGACGGGCGCTCTGCCTGGAGCTGGGCCGGCGGGGGGGCTGCGTGCGGGTCACCGACGTGGACCGGATCGGCGCGGAGCGGGTCGCCGCCGAGATCGCCGGGGCCGGCGGGCGGGCACGGGCCGACGCCCTGGACGTGACCGACGCGGACGCGGTGGGGGCGCTGGTGGACCGGGTCGCGGGCGAGCACGGGCGTCTGGACCTGATGGTCAACAACGCGGGCATCGGCGTGATCGGCGAGGCCCGCCACCTGTCCGTCGAACAGTGGCGGCGGGTGGTGGACGTGAACCTCATGGGTGTGGTCCACGGGACCCACGCCGCGTACCGGGTGATGGTGGCCCAGCGCAGCGGTCACATCCTCAACGTCTCGTCCCTGGCCGGGCTGGTCGGCGGCGTCACCTTCGTCCCCTACGTCGCCACCAAGAGCGCGGTGGTCGCCCTGTCCACCTCGCTTCGGATCGAGGCCGCGGCCCTGGGGGTGAGGGTGTCGGTGACCTGCCCGGGGTTCGTGGAGACCGGGATGTACGGCAGCGCCGAGTTCCGCGGCACGACGCCCGAGGACTGGGCCGCGGGCCTGGACGTCCCCTTGATCAGCGCCGAGCGCGCGGCCCGCCACATCCTGCGGGGCGTGGACCGCAACCGGGCCGTGATCACCTTCCCGTTGTATGCCCGCCTGCTCGCGTGGCTTCACCGGGCCCATCCGGCGCTGGTCGCACCGGTGCACCGTCGGTTGCTCGGGCACGTGCGTAGGGGGCAGTCCGAAGACTGAGGCGGGCTACTGCCGGACGGCCTCGATGTCCAGCACCACGTCGCAGGGGTCGGCCTCGAACTGCGGGCAGTTGTCGCCGCGCACGTTGGTCACCGACAGGGTGGAGGTGCCGACGATGGTGTCGGCGTCCTGGACGGTCAGCAGGGCGGAGATGTCGTTGTCCGTCATGCAGTCGCCGTACTGGTCCTCGTCCAGGTAGACGTCGTTGTTCTCGGCACCGCTCAGCTCGAACTGGTCCTCGCCGGGGGAGTCGATGGTGATCTGCATGTCGTGGAAGGGATCCGGGAGCGGGATGGTGTAGGTCTTGGGGAGCTCGTCGAAGGCCGGCAGCTCGATGGTGTCCTCCCAGACCACGGCCACCGAGGGCCCGTCGGGCATGTACAGGGCTTCCGCGGCGCCTCCGATGCAGCCGTCGGTCACCCCGACCGTCGAGAACTCGAACATCCCGGCCTCGAAGTCGCCGGCAGCATCGTCGTCGTCACCTTCGACCGGGCACCCGACCAGCAGCGCACCACAGGCCAGCAGCACCACGGACATCACCAACATCCATCTCGCGGACATGTCTTCCCTCTCCTCCCTGGGGTGGGTTTGCGCGCAGTTTGTCACTGTTCGGGGGGATTTGGGAATAGAGCCTCGGTCACGGTCACGGTCGCGGTCACGGCCGGGGTCACGGACGCGGACATGGTCACGGACTCGGCAACGGTCGCGTACCCGGACTCCGACTCGGACCCGTGAACCTACTCCACCGTCGCCGATTCCACCGTCATCTCCTGTCCCCCCTCCAGCCGCAGCGGCCCCTCCTCGCACTCGGGGCAGAACAGCGACAGCGTATCGGTGACCTCGCCGGTCCATCCGCATGCGGCGCAGGTGCCCGCAGCGGGCACGGTGACGATCTCCAGCTGGCAGCCTTCCGCCGGCGTGTCCCGGGACAGGGCCTCGAACCCGAAGCTCAGGGCGTCGTGGCTCAGGCAGCTCAGGGCGCCGATGCGCAGGCGGGCGCTCACCACCTGCTTCGCCTCGGCTCCGGCGGCGGCGTCGGACAGGATGCGGACCAGCTCCGCGGCCACGGTCATCTCGTGCATCGCAGCTCCACAATAGCCGATGGTAGGATGCCTGCGGAGGAAGCCTTGTCCGATCGGGGCGAATACGTCGAACACCCGTCGCTGTACCGCATGCCCTACGACGGCGAGCGGATGGCCCACCTGGTGATCGAGGTCAACCACACCTGTAACATCCAGTGCATTTCATGCTACAAGTCGAAGTCCGACCTGACCAAGACCCTGGAGGAGATCCAGGCCGAGATCGACTGGGCGATGACCCAGCGCCAGCTCCACGTGATCACCCTGGCCGGCGGCGAACCGACCCTGCACCCGGATCTCCCGGCCATCGTCCGCTACATCGCCGACAAGGGCCTGCTGGTCCAGATGCTGACCAACGGAACCCTGCTGGACGACGCGAGACTGGCGGAACTGGCCGAAGCGGGCATGTACAAGATCTACCTCCACGTGGACACCCGCCAGCGGCGCCCGGACACCGGCGGTGCGGACAGCGAGCAGGCCCTCAACGCCCTGCGGGAGGAGCTGGCAGCCCGGGTGGTCTCCCACGGCATCGGCTGCGCGGCGGAGATCACCCTCTACCAGTCCAACTTCCCCGAGATCGGCTCACTGGTCGACCTGGTGTTCCGTTCACCGACGATGGACTGGCTGCTGGTGACCAACTACACCGACTTCTCGGCCCTGGCCGAAGCGCTCGGGAGCGGCGACCGATCCCATCCCGCCACCGACTGCGAGGGCCTGGCCCACGAAGCGGTCCCCAACGCCCAGGTGGCCCGGACCCTGTGGCGAGACCGCGGCCTGCGCCCCAGCGCCCAGATCCCCTCGAACAAGCGCGACACCGAGCGCCGCTGGCTTTTCTACTACGCCCTGGTGGCGCGAAAGCGCACCGGTGACGTGGACGTTCATCCCCTCGACGAACGCTTCGGTCGCAACATCGCCCTCTCTGCATGGGCCTACCGCAAGGTCCACGGTCACTACCCCTTCGACATCCAGCTCACCCCCTGGCAGACCGCCCTCACCGGCCTGGTCTACGCCACCCTGTGCCTCCACCCCCTCATCGCCCTGAAGTCGTGGTGGTTCGTGGTCCGTTCCCTCCTGACCTTGCGTCCCCTGACCCTCAAGGCCCTGTGTTTCCAGGAGGGCCCCAACCTCTCCGAAGACGGTGAGGTCGAGCACTGCCGCGACTGCCCCGACGCCACCGTCCGTCACGGCAGGCTGGTGCCGGTCTGCATGGTCGATATCCTGGAGCCACTGGACGGGAGGGATGGGGTCTCGGGTCACTTGTAGTAGAGGAACCACTTTCCTCCGAAATCTCGGTCGACGGTCTCCTGAGAACCCACGTCGAGGTTCACGTGGTCTCCGTCGCGGACGTTGTACCCGACATCGTCGAGCGTCCGACGGAAGGCGCTGTGGAATCGATCGTCTCGCACGAGCAGGTCTCGCTCGGCGTCGCGCTCCACGACCACGGTGACACAGAGATGACGCGGATGGGCGATGACCGTCCCGAACCACGAGACCGTCGCGTTGGGTACTCGCTCCCTGGCCGCCGCCTGGACGCGCGGGACCAGGCGAGAGATGGCGATCCTCGTTCGGATCCACGAGATCATCAGACCTCCTCGGCGTCGGGTCTCTACCCTCCAGCGGCGACCCGTCTCGCGTTCGTTTCGACTCGCGGGTGCGGAGATTCCGCCGCGGCCAGCGGTCGTAGGATATCGGCCAGACAGAGAGGTACGATCTCACCGTCCCTGACCGTCGCATCCGGACAGTCCTTGCAGGCCTCGATCTCGCTGCCCGCGGTCAGATTGGGAGGCTTCTGGAACACGAGGACCTTGGAGTGGATGCGGCTTCCGCGGCGGAACAGGTTTCGCAGGAATCTCGCGGCGGCGACCAGGTGGGTCCACGAGAGGCCCAGGAAAGCGTAGAGCACGCAGACCAGCACACACTCGACCCGGCCGGGGACCATGTCGAACTTGTAGCGGCCCTTGGTCCAGCGCTGCATCTCGTTGGCGAGCCAGACGGTGCGTCGGAAGCGGGGGGAGAGGAAGAGTGTTTCGTACGCGCCGTTCGGGTCGGTGATGGCGAAGCCGAGGTAGAGGAGCCAGCGCTTCTCGGCGTCCCGCTTGTCCGACGCGATGTAGTGCAGGGGCTGGAGGTCGCAGGCTTCGTCCAGGAGCGCCGAGACGTCGTCGCAGACAACGTCCTCGTCCTCCAGTCGATGGTGATCCTCGAACACGGGCCCACCGGGGTGGCCGTGGGCCTCGGCGATGGCGCGGAAGTCGGTGCAGAGCGTCATCAGGACGAGGCTGACGTTCCGGTTCCGGAACGCCAGATCGATCATCGACGGCAAGTCCGACAGATTACTTTGATACAGGGTGGCCACGCTTCCGCAGAGGATGCCGTGGCGGGCCACTCGCTCCCAGACAGCCTCCCTGAGGGGATCCAGATCGGACTCGCAGGTGGCACCGTCGGGGGCATCCGGACGGTTCTGCAGGGTGTCGATGTGCAGGGCCACCCGGGTCAGGCCCGCGGCGGCGTACTCGGAGAGCTTCTCGTCGTCCAGCAGGCTGCCGTTGGTCAGCAGGCTGGTCTTGATGCCCCGCTCCGTGGCGTGGGCGATGACCCGGGCCAGCTCCGGGTGCATCGTGGGCTCGCCTCCCGCCAGGGTCAGCATGTCCAGGTTGCGGGCCCCGGCCGCCAGATCGATCTCGTCGCAGATCTGCTGCAGCGGCTTGGTGTAGCCGTGGCGATCCTTGTAGCAGGCCTTGCACGACAGGTTGCAGGCCTGGTTGACCTCGATGACGATGTGGGGGACGTCCTTGCCCTCGAACGGCATCGGGATCGGCTCGAGCATCCTCACACCCCGATCGTGGCGTGCACCCAGATCCAGCGGATGGTGCCGAAGTCGATGTCGTAGTACGTGCCCAGGTTGTACTGGCAGGTGGACAGGCAGTGGGGCATGCACCGCTTCCGCCGGCTCTCGAGCTCCTGCCTGTCGAACCGGGGCTCCCAGATCCGTCCCCAGTCGTGGTCGTCCTGGTACAGGCCGAAGCAGGGAGAGAGGGAGCCGTCGATGCGAACGCAGGTGGCGTTGTGGCCCGCACGGCAGACCCAGGACCGGGGCGTGCCGCGCATGAAGTCCTTCATCGCCCGCAGGTGGGCCACCGTGTTGACCATCGGCAGCCCCGCGAGCTTCTGTTCGATCAACCACTCGATGAGCTCGTCGGCCTGGGCGTACTGGTCGGGGCGCAGGTAGCTCTCGTTGTCCCCGTGCTCCCAGTGGGGCTGGTCCACGTGGGGCCGCTCGTTGAGGTGGTAGTCCACCCCCAGCCCCAGGTCCCGGGCCATGCGGGTCAGCTGGCGCACGTCGGACAGGTTGTGGCTGGTGATGTTCATGTTCAGGAACAGCACGTAGCCGTGGGTCCGCTGGCGCCGCACCAGGATCTCGAACTGGCGCTCGATCCGGTCCAGCCCCTTGGGCATCCCGGGCCGGGCCTCGACCCCGTCCAGGGCCAGGTTGATCGCCGCCACGCCCGCGTCGCTGACCCGGTCGATGAAGTCCTCGGTCAGCAGCACGCCGTTGGTGGGCAGGTACATGAAGAAACCCCGGCGGGCTCCGTACTCGACCACGTCGACGATGAAGTCCCGTCGCAGCAGGGGCTCGCCGCCCATGATCGCCACCACCCGGCAGCCGGTGGTCGCGAGCCAGTCGATGGAGGACCGGGCGGTCTCCATGGTCATCCCGGGCACGTCCCTGCCGTGGCTGTAGCAGTAATCGCACCGCATGTTGCAGTCGTACTCGGTGAACAGGTACGACAGCAGCGGCCGCAGCTCGTCCCCGTGGATGCGAGACCGGGCGTAGGGCACGATCCACTTGCGGAACGCGGTCACCCCGTTGGAGACCATGTTCACCGTGGTGCGAGCCGACCTCACGTCACACCCATCGTTCCAGGCGCAGGCGGACGAAGAGCCCGGTGTGGTCGGACGCGGGCACCCCGCCATCCGGCCCCTCGTCCACTGCCCCTGTCCGAAGCACCGCGGCGTCCGCGTCCGCGGGGAGCACGAGGAGGTGATCGATCCGCCCATCGGCGCCCGTGAACCGCTGCCCGCCCGTGGGTCGTCGAGTCGGTAGCGGCCGCTCGGCCAGGGCGTCGCGGAACCCCAGGGCGCCGTGCAGCCGGTCCAGCTCGGGCGAGCCGGGCGTCGCGTTCAGGTCCCCCGCGAGCAGGGTCGGGACGCCGGCGGAGTGTTCGCGTACGAAGCGCTCCAGCTCGCGGATCTGCCCGACCCGAACCCCCCGCGCCCGCCACGCCTGCAGGTGGGTGTTGACCACGTGCAGGGCGCCGAAACCCGGCACATCCAGCCGCACCACCACCATGCCCTTGGCCGCCCAGGCGTCCGGGGCAGCGGCGCGGGTGTAGCGGCGGTAGGCGCCCCCGACCACGGGGAAGCGCGACAGGGTCACCAGGCCGCTGCCGAAACCCAACGCCGACCGGCCGCGATCCACGTAGTGCTGGGGCAGCTCGTGCCGGATCTCCCGGGCCAGGGTCGACCAGCACTCCTGGAGGCAGACCACGTCGAACCCCTCGAGGGCCGCCCGTACCCGGGCCAGCCGGCGTCGGTCGCGGCTTGCGGCCCAGGGCAGGGGCCACTGGTTCACGTTCCAGGTGAGCAGGGAGAGCTCGGCCCGCCGGGGCGCGAGGGGAGCCCCGGGAGGCGGTACCGCGACCGACGGCGCCGACACCATCTCAGTGCACCGCCCCCATCGCCGCGCTCCCGGGCGGCGCGATGGTCTTGCAGGGGTTGCCCCGCTTGCGCAGGGCCGAGGCCAGGTAGAGGAACGACAGGGACAGGTGGCGCTGCACGAACAGCTGATTCGCGAACGTCCGCAGGATCGAGGTGTTGCGGAAGAAGTGGCGCACCACGTTGCCGAACATCTCCTCCACCTCGTCGGAGGTCAGGCGCGCGTACTGCAGGGTGTTGGTGGCCTTGTCCACGTGGGGCCACAGGTCCAGCCCGTCGGCCAGCAGGCGCCCGTCCTCCCGCGCCCGGCGGTACAGCGCCGTGTTCGGCATCGGCGTCAGCACCCCCAGGTTCAGGAACAGGGGGCGGGCCTCGTCCAGCCAGCGGTTGAGCTCGTGCTCGTACTCCCGGTCGTGGGTGTCCAGCCCGAGGATCAGCGAGGCGGCGACCCCGATGCCCGCCGCCTGCACCGTCCGGACCACCTCGGTGTAGTCCAGCGGCGCGTACTGGTCCTTGTCGATGGACCGCAGCGCCCGCTCGCCCACGGTCTCGAAGCCGATGAACGCCAGCCGACAGCCGGCCCGGTACAGCAGCTTCAGCAGCTCGGGGTGCCGGACCACATCGGCGGTGATCTGGGCCGCCCAGTATTTCTTGATACCGCTGCGGATCAGCGCCTCGCACAGCTCGATCCGGGACGCCAGGTGGTCCTCGGTGAATCCCAGGAAGTTGGCGTCGGTGAGCACCACCATCTTCTGGCGGACCTGGCGGAAGTCCTCCACCACGGTCTCCGCCGGGATCACCCGGTAGCTGCGGTCCTGCAGGCTGCCCATGTAGCAGAAAGAGCAGCTGTTGTTGCAGGCCCTCGACGTGGAGACCGATGCGATCTTGTACCCGGGATGGATGAACCGCCGATCGGGCAGGCCCAGCTCGTCCAGGGACTGGTCGAACCCTGAGCGGTAGTGGCGCTGAAGTCGCCCCTGCTCGAAGTCCCGGAGCACCAGGGGCCAGATCGGCTCGGCCTCCCCCTCCACCACGGCGTCGAAGTGCTCCATCCCCTCCCGGGGGACCGCCGAGACGTGGAGTCCGCCTGCCACCGTGGCCACGCCCCGCTCCCGCAACGCGGCCGCGTGGCGGTAGGCCCGATGCACGTGGCGGGGGATGGAGGAGAATGCGACGAGATCCGCGTCACAGGCGGCGGGATCGAAGCGCTCCCAGTTCTCGTCCACCAGCTCGATCCGCCACGGATCCGGCGTGCACGCGGCGATGTAGGGCGGCGCCATGGGCTGGTAGCGCACCACGGCGTACTCGTCGGGATCGCCGCAGTTGACGATGGTCAGCTTCATCCTGCCCCTCGGCCCTTCCCTGCGGTGCGGGACCCTACCAGCGAGGTCGCCAAAGTCAAAGCTCGATTGCGCGCGCGTGCTAGGCTACGGGCCCGCTCGGAGGCGCGGATGGCGAGCTACCTTTGGGACGTGGCCCTCGGTACCGGCGTGGCGCTGCTGGTGGGACTCGCCGTGCTGTGGCTGGTGGCCGAGCGCGGGCGGCTGATGCGCCCCTCCACCTGGATGCTGATCCGCGAGGCGGGCTGGCGGCGCTTCCTGCCGCCCACCTTCTGGGAGGGCTACTACGCCGGCCGCTGGACCAACCGCTACGTGAAGCTGCTGACCTTCGACATCCCCGAGGTCCTGGACCGGGTGCCCATCCTGTGGCCCGCCGCCCGCCGATGGATGTCCGACCGCTACCACGCCAAGATCCTGCCCCACGAGCAGGCCCGGGCGATCCTGGAGATCGAGCAGGACATCCCGCTCACCGACCTGGAGCAGGTCATCCCCTACCCCACCGCCCGGGAGATGGTGCTCCGCGCCCCCCCCGAGGTCACCCTGTACGACTGTGCCTGCCGGGCCCAGCGGGACAACCCCTGCGAGCCGACCATGGTCTGCCTGGTCATCGGCCAGCCGTTCTCCAACTTCGTGCTGGAGCACAATCCGGACACCAGCCGCAGCGTCACCCGCGAGGAGGCTCTTCGGATCCTGGACGAGGAGCACGAGCGGGGGCACATGCACGCGGCGTGGTTCCGCAAGATCTGCATGGATCGCTTCTACTGCATCTGCAACTGCTGCTCGTGCTGCTGCGCCGGCATCGAGGGCATGACCCGCCTGGGTGCGCCGATGATGACCCCGTCGGGCTACGCCCCCCGGATCGACGCCGAGACCTGTCGCGGCTGCGGCGCCTGCGAGCGAGTCTGCCTGTTCGGCGCGAGGACCGTGGACGGCACCAGCCAGCTGGACTGGGAGGCCTGCATGGGCTGCGGGGTGTGCGTAGACCGCTGCCCCAGCGGGGCCACGACCCTGGAGCTCGATCCGGGCAAGGGCCTGCCCCTGGACGTGCGCCAGCTGACCGGCGGGTGAAGACGGGCGCCGGCTCCTCCGTCGCCTAGCGCCAGCTGCGTGGGATCCCGACGCAGATCAGGACGGCGGGGAGGACCAGGAGGTCGGCCACCAGGGCGACCATCACGGTCAGGCCGGTGAGCAGGCCGAAGTTGCGGGTTCCCAAAAAATCGCTGAAGCCGAACACACCGAAGCCGGCGGTGAGAACCACGGTGGTGAAGACGATGGGTCGGCCGACCACCGCGAGCGTCCGGGACATGGCCGCGCGAAGATCCGGCTCCCGGCGCAGCTCGTGGCGCAGGCGGTGCAGGTAGTGGATCGTGTCGTCCACCCCGATGCCGATGGCGATGCAGGCGATCATCGCCGTCAGTCCGTCCAGGGGCACGTCGAGCCAGCCCATCAGCCCCAGCATCATCGCGATGGGCAGCACGTTGGGGATCATCGCCAGCAGCCCCACGCGCAGCGAGCGGAAGAGCCCGCTCATGATGACCAGCAGCAGGGCCAGGACGATGGACAGGCTGCGGATCTGGCCTGTGACCAGGTGGCGGTCCATGCGCACGAACAGCAGGGACGATCCGGTGAGTCGGGCCCCCTCACCCAGGGTGTCGTCCGCCGCGGCCTGGACCTGCGCCAGCAGCTCGCGGGACTGCTTCAGTCCCAGGGTGGCCCCGGCGAAACGGGTGGCGACCCGCGTGGTGCGGCGCTCGGTATCCACGATCCGGCCCACCATGTCCGCATCGGGCAGCAGCAGCAGCTGGTCGACCATGGCCACGTCGTGGGGTAGATCGGTGGTTCGCTCCTCCCCGGCCATGGCGTGGTGCAGGTCGCGGGTCAGGTCGGCCAGGGAGATCCCCCGCGCCACGCCGTCGATGGCCTCGAGCCGGTCCTGGAAGGCGACCAGCGAGGCGAGGAGTGCGGGTTCGAGGGCCCCTGCGGCCCGGCCCGTGTCCACGACCACGTCCAGGGGGGCCGACCCGCCGTAGGTCTGCTCGATGGACAGGGAGTCACGGACCAGCGGGGCGTCGCGGTGGAAGTACTCGAGGTTGTTGGTCTCGACCCGCAGGCCGTGGACGCCGGCGATGACCACGCCGCCGAGCACCGCCGTCGCGGCCAGGACGAGCCCGGGACGACCCTGGGCCAGGCGGTCCAGGACCGCGAGACGTCCCAATCCCCGGGTGCCGGGGCCGAGGGCCGGGTTCCGGTCTCGTCTCCGCCCCAGCGACAGGCCCGCCGGCACCACCAGCACGGTGGCGACGAAGGCCAGCATCACCCCGACGCTGGCGAACGCACCGAACACCCGGATCGGGCCGATGGGGTTGGCCATCAGGGCCACGAACCCAACCGCGGTGGTCAGGCTGGTGAACAGGCAGGGCACCGCCACCCGCCGCAGGGTCT
Source organism: uncultured Rickettsiales bacterium (assembly GCA_964542165.1). GTDB lineage: Bacteria > Myxococcota_A > UBA796 > UBA9615 > CAYRNR01 > CAYTBN01. Next base: position 22,736 of record CAZITQ010000049.1, on the reverse strand, counting down.
CGGCCACCGCGGCGCGGCGACTCTCCGCCTCCGGCAGCACGTCCCGGTAGTAGGACAGCACGTGGATCGCCGACGCCACCCCGATCAGGAACAGCAGGGGCGAGACGATGGCCACGACCCAGTTGCTCTGGTGGCCGGTGACGACCAGCAGTCCGGTGACCCAGGTCACGGTCACCGCCACCACCCCCACCACCAGCAGGGCCAGCGACAGGCGCCGCAGCCACAGCGCGGAGGCGAGGAACACCAGGGCCAGCATCAATCCCGAGAACAGCCGCTGATCCCGGGCGTTGAAGCGATCGATGGCCTCGGCGAACACCGGATTGCCGGCGAGGGCGAAGCGCCCGGATTCCACCTGCGCCTGCCCCTCCAGCGCCCCCCGTATCGCGGCCACCGTCCCGTTGAGCTCCACCGGTCCCAGCCCGGGATCGACCTCGATCACCACCAGCGTCGACCGCCCGTCCGGCGAGACGAACCACGGCAGCAGCGACGAGGCGTGGACCTTGTCCGCGATCCGCGCGGCCTCGGCCTCGGTCGCCGGCGGGTCGACCATCAACGGCCCCGACTCCACCCACCCGTCCCGGTCCAGGACCGCGTCGGTGGCCGCCAGGGAGCTCGCCCGCTCCACCCCCTCCACCGCCTCCAGCGCCCGGGTCACCCGGTCCAGGGTTGCCAGGGACTCCACCCCGAACAGCGGGTCCTCGCCGAAGTCCAGGGACAGGTACACCAGACGGTCCCCGCCGAACCGCGCCACGGTCTCGCGGTAGAAGGCGAGCTCGGGGTCCCCCTGCACGAGGAAGGTCTCGAGGGTGTTGTTGGTCTGCAGCCGCGAGGCGTACCAGCCCGCGGGGGCCAGGGTGGCCAGCACCAGCAGCAACCCCCAGGGCCGATGTAGCACCCCGGTCAGCGAGCGCCACATGCGGTCTAGAACTCGGCCGAAGCGGCCAGCTTGATGTGGGACAGGTCCTCGAACGCCCGCAGCGACGAGCCCTGCTGGCCGCCCATCCAGGTGGCCCCCACCTCCAGCTCGACGGCGTCGCCGAACAGGACCGAGACCCCCGGGGTCACCGTGTAGCCCAGGGTCCCCTCGTCGCGGATCTCCATGCCACCGCGCGCCGAGAGCACGACCTTGCCACCGGGGAGGGTGTAGCGAAGGGCGCCGAGCACGTAGTTGGCCTGATCCGGGGCCTGGCGCTCGGTGGGGAACCCGCGGAGGTACTGCAGGTTCAGATACAGCCCCTTGTTGAAGGTCAGGTCGAACCCGCCGATGGCCTGGACGTACGGTCTGCCGTTCTGGGTCGCCGCCGCAGGCAAGGGATCGGGGACCTCGTCGATGATGTCCAGCCGCTCGAGCGCCTCGAGCTGGGAGCGCGACGCGATCAGCTCCGTGGTCTGGGGGAACACCAGGGCCGCCTCGGCCCAGAACGTGAGCTTGCCGAAGGGTCCGCCGCGGTACTCCAGCCCCAGCACGTCGATGCGGGGGTAGATCGCCGGCACGGACACGTCCACCCGGGAGGTGTCGGTCACGAACCCGGTCAGCAGGGCCTCGCCGTCGGCCTGGGGAAGGCTGTCCCGGCCGTGGTAGTAGCTGATGCCCAGGTCGCCGATGGGCCCGCTCCACAGCACCCGCGCCCCCAGCGACGTGTTGGCCAGGCTGAACTCGGGCACCTGGACCTTGGCGTCCACCTCGTTGAGCTCGATCCCCTCGTCGTCGGTGGCCACGTCATCGAGGCTGAAGGCGTCGTCGGGGGCCATGATGACCGCGAAGTCCACCTCCCGCACGGGCAGGGCGGCGGGCACGAACAGGGGGACGAAGGCGAACTCGATCCGCACCTTGCCCAGCTGCAGGGCCCACAGGGCCGCCACCGTGGCCAGGCGACGGTCGAAGACGGTGGGATCCTCGAGGTCGTACGGGTTGAGACGATCGGTGGGGTTGACCCCGTCGCCGGTCCCCCAGCGGATGGTCTGGGCGCCGACCCGCAGGTCCATGGCCTCGAAGATGAAGCCGTACAGGTCCAGGTAGGCCTCCTGGACCCGCAGGCTCACCGGCTGGATCCGCTCGGGCTCACCGGTGTCGTCCAGGGTCTCGACCTGGCTGAAGTTCAGGTTGCGGAAGTCGACCCAGGCCCTCGCCGCGACCCGGGAGCTGAGTTCCCCGCGGAGCTTGATCCCCACCACGTTGGTGTTGCGCAGGTCCAGGTAGCGGCAGGGCTCGCCGGCGGTCACGCAGCCGTCCCAGCCCACCTGGAGCTGGGTCGACACGTGGCCGCCGACCTTGACGGATTGGGCGGACGCCCCCGCCGACGCCAGCAGGGCGCACAGCGCGGCCAGGACCGGCGCGGAGGGGAGTCTCACCGAGCGTGTCGCGCGCGAGTGGCCCGTCTACTCGCGCACCGCCTCGACGTCCAGGGTCACGTCACAGTCGGTGGTGGCCGGACAGTCGTCCCCCATCCAGTTGCTGATGTGCAGGGTCACGGTCCCGGTCAGGTTGTCGTTGTCCGACAGGGTGAGCAGCGCGTCGATGTTGTAGTCGACCACGCAGTCGTCGTAGGTGTCGGGGTCCAGGTCCACGCCCAGGTTCTCCTCGCCGTTGATGGCGAACTGATCGTCCCCCGGCGAAGTGATCTCGACGGTCATGTCGTTGAAGGGATCCTGCAGCTGGATATCCACCGTGGCCGGCATGTCCTCGAAGGCCGGCAGCTCGATGGGGTACCCCCACTCGCTGGGCGTGCCCGCGCCCTCCGGCATGTACACGACCTCCAGGGCGCCGTCCACGCAGGCGTCATTCACACCCACGGTGGAGAACGCGAAGCTGCCGGCGGTGAACGCGCCGTCGTCGTCGTCGTCGTCCGCCGCGGGGCAACCCATGACCAGCGCGCCGAGGATGCCCAGGACCAGCAGGATGTACAGGCTGTTCTTCATGGTCTTCTTTCCCTCCCGAGCCGGGTCTGCGACCGGCTCAATTCCTCATGAGATAACGGGTGGTGAACAGGTCGTCCTCCAGCCCGGCGTCGAACAGGACCTCGCGGACCACGGCCTCGGTGCTGCGCCCGGAGTCCAGGTCGGACACGGTGATGGTGTGGGCCACGTCGTAGCCCCCGTCTTCGCGGACGTCTCCGAACTCGATCCGCCGCTCCGCCTCCCCCGCGCCGTCCACGAACTCCACCTGGTCGAAGAGGTCGTCGGCCTTGCGCACCCGCATCCGCAGGTGGTCGTGGGCGTGGTCCGCGGGCTTGAGCGGGACCAGCTTGATCCGCCAGTGGGTCGCGTCCTCCCCCAGCAGCTCGGCGGAGTACTCGTCCGCGAACTTCGTCCGGGCCAGGTCGTCCATCGAGAAGTCGGTGCCCACGAAGGCGTCGCCCCGGCCCGAGCCCACCACCCTGCGGGTCTTGCCGTAGGCCGGCAGGTACAGGTGCAGCGTGCCGTCGGCATCCGACAGCAGGCCCGTACCCGCGATGCGGGCCGGCTCGAGGAACTTGACGAGCCGCAGGTCGTCGCCCTTTTGCCAGATCTTGAGCACCCGGGTCGCCGTCCCGCCCCGGCCGTCGTGCACGGTCACGTCCATGGTCAGCGTGGCGTCGGCGGCCCGGGCCGCGGCCGCGTCCACCTTGGCCAGCACCGCCGCCCCGTCCGTGGCCCAGGCAGGCGCCGCGAGGCAGATCAGCAGGACCGCGAGGGGGTAGACTGGCCGGAACATGCGCGCATCCTACCACTTGTTGTTTGCCCTCGTGCTGGCGGCGCTCGCGGCGCCTCCGAAGGCGCGTGCGTGCGCACCGGACACGGGCACATGTGGGGTCGAGGTGGCCCACGGCATTCGATTCGGTGAGGGCCCGGTGCTGATGCACGACGGCACCCGCTACTGGGTCGAGGCCTACGCCCACCGGGTCTGGATGCAGCCCCCCTACGGGACGCCGGAGCTGCTGGAGGCCGAGGTCAAGCTGCCCGCGGGCCTGGCGGTGGAACCCGACGGCCGCGTGCTGGTGGCCGAGTTCGGGGGGAGCCGGGTGTCGTGGGTCGACCCGGCCACCGGCGACACCGGCGTGCTCGCCGACTCCTTCGATGGCCGCCCCCTCAACGGCCCCAACGACCTGATCCTGGCGCCGGACGGCGGCCTGTGGTTCACCGATCCGGTGCTGCTCAGCCCCAACCGTCAGCGGGATCAGCAGGTGTTCTACCTGCCGCCCGAGGGGGGCCTGGTCCGGGCCGCGGGCCGCCTGCGCGTCCCCAACGGTCTGGCCCTGCTGCCGGACGGGTCGGCGTTGATCGTCGCCGAGTGGGGCGCGGGCCGGATCTGGCGCTACCCCGTGCTGGGCCCCGGCCAGCTGGGGGAGCGAACCCGCTTCACCCGGGCACGAACCCCGACCCCCGACGGCATGTGTGTCCACGCGCCCTCCGGGCGGATCTTCGTGGCCACCGGACCGGACCTGATGGTGTTCGACCTGGACGGGAACAGGCTGGCCACGGTGGAGATCCCCGGTGACCCTACCAACTGCGCCATCGCCGGGGACCGGATGCTGGTGACGACGAGGAAGCGGGTGCTGGAGATCGACGTTCCCTGACCGGACATCGGGAGCGGGGGAAGAAGGTCAGATCTTCTCTGCCTCGACCGTGAGCGTCATCGTGCAGGGCAGCTGGTCGAAGACCGGGCAGCGGTCGTCGTCGCCGCGGGGGTCGGAGATCGAGATCGCGACCGAGCCCTCGACCCGCGTCGAGGTCACCACCTCGAGGTCGACGTCGCAGGTCATGGTCACCACGCAGTCGCCGTACTGGGCCTGACCCAGCAGGACCGACTCCATGACCGCGTTGGCCACGGCCATGCGGTTGTCCCCGGCATCCTCCACGGTCACCTGGATGCCCACGAAGGGCTCGCGCAGGTCGATGGGGTAGCTCTCGGGCATGTCCTCGAAGGCGGGGAGGTGTACGGGGTAGCTCCAGGCGTTGGGAACGCCGGGGCCGTCGGGCATGAACAGCGCCTCCAGCGCCCCGTCCAGGCACCCGTCCTCGACCCCCGTGGTCAGGAAGTCGAAGTCGCCGCCGGCGAAGTCCTCGGGCGGACCGCCGTCGTCGTCGTCGCCCCCGGGGGGTTTGCACCCCGCCGAGGTCAGGGTCAGGGCCAGGAGCAGCGCCAGCGCGCGGAACAGAGCCATCCTCGCGTCCTCCGTCGCCCCATTGTATCGGACCTTCGCACCCTGCGGTTCACCGGCGGGTGACGTCGGTCAGGCCCGCAGGGACCGCAGCAGCCGGCGCCGGATCTCGCCGGCGATCCGCGAGCTGCCGTGGGCCTCGAAGTCGTAGTAGAGGCCCCGGCTCTTCACGTTGACCGCCGCCATCGCCACGGTCCCGGTGAGCGACCTCATCCGGGCAGCCCCCTCGGCGGTCCGGCGCGCGATGGATCGGTACCCGTAGAACGCCCGGCCGGTCTCCCTCGCGAACTCCTGGAGCTCGCGGCCGGTGAAGTGCTTGGGCCGGTAGACCACGCTGAGGAAGGCGTCGTCCTGGAAGCGGTCCCAGTCCGCGGGGAAGTCGCCGATCGTCAGCCTGCCGTCGGATTGCCAGCGCCTGAGCAGATCGGTGCCGGGCATGGGCTGCAGGATGTTCAGCCGCATCAGGTCCAGTCCCGACGAGAGGATGAACTCCCGGGTCCGCTGCAGCGACTCCGGGGTGTCCCCGTCCGCGCCGATGAGGAACTCACCGGTCACCGACAGCCCGTGGCGGTGGGCATTGGCGATCAGCTCCCGATAGCGATCCGCGCCCATCTTCACGTTCTGGCGCTTGCGCATCTCGGCCAAAGAGGCCTCGTTGATCGACTCGAACCCGACCCGCATCACCCGGCAACCCGCCTCCCGGGCCGCGTCCAGGGCCTCGTCGTCGGCCAGGGCGTCCACCGGGGCGTAGCAGACCCAGCCGTCGAATCGGAGCCGATCCGCGCGCTGGTCCTCGGCGATCCTGCGGCACAGCTCGATGAACTGGCCGCGGTCCCGCTTCGAGTGGCCGTAGAGGTTGCCGTCCACGAAGTAGACCGGCCGCTCGTCCAGGGTGCGCAGCTCGTCGACCACCTCGTCCAGGGGCCGCCGCCGCACCTCGCCGCCGTAGAACCGGTCGATGGCGCAGAACTCGCATCGGTAGGGGCAGCCCCGCACCGTGGAGATCGAGGTGAACATGTAGCGGGCTGTGAGCAGGTCCCGACGGGGGTGCCGCAGCCCCTCCAGCGGGGGCGTGGCGGGCCGATAGACCGGCTTCAGTTCGCCCCTGATCGCGTCCCCGAGGAGGTCCGCCCAGATCTGCTCGGCGTCGCCCACCACCACCGAGTCCGCGTACTCGCCGGCTTCCTCCGGCAGCATCGAAGGGTGGACACCGCCCAGGACCACCGGGATCCGGCGTGCGCGGTACTCCCCGGCGAGGGTGTAGGCCCGGTTCACACTCCAGGTGGTGGCCGTGATGCCCACCAGGTCCGCGTCCGCCGGTGCCGGCCCCTCGAGCTGCTCGTCGTGGATCTCCACCTCCCAATCCGGGGGGGTGTAGGCGGCCAGGTAGGCCAGTCCGATGGGCTGCAGCAGCCCCCCCGAGCGGTCCTGGAGTTCGTTGTGCAGCGCCGGATTGACCAGCAGGAGCTTGCGCGCGCGACCCATCGTCCTCCCTACCTCAGCCAGCGACCTGGTCCGCCCAGCCGGCGCCGGCAGAGCGCCTCGAGGCGGCTGTGATCCACCTTGCCATTGTGCCGAGCGTCCACGGGGACCGAGGGCAGGCGGACCACCCGGTCCACCTCCACCCCGACCCGGGCGCAGGCCGCCAGGATCCGGTCCCGCCGGTGTCTTCGCTCGTCCGCTCCGCGCGGGGCCGTTCGATCCTGGTAGGCCACGACCAGGCTCCGCCCCTCCCCGTCGTCGAGACCCACGATGCCCGCCCGCTCCACGAAGGCCAGGGCGTCGAGCACGGGCTCCACGGTCAGGGGATGGGCCGTCCGCCCGCCCGCCTCCACCGCGTCGTTGATCCGGCCGACCAGGTGCACCCGCCCGGAGGGATCCAGGTACCCCATGTCCCCCAGCCGATGCCAGATCGTCCCGGGCCCCGTGCGGACCTTCGTCTCAGCCTCGGCCTCCGGGTCCCGGTAGTAGCCGGTGCTCACGTGTTCTCCGCGCACCAGCAGCTCTCCCACCCGGCCCGGGGGCAGCTGCCGCCGGCGCAGCTCCGCCTCGCCCACGCGCAGGGGCCCGTCCACCGGCGGGATCGCGATGATCTCCATGTCCATGCGCTCCGGGGATCGACCCACGCAGAGCCCGCCGCCTCCGCGCAGGGTCCTCCGCGCTCGCCGGAATTCCCGGCCGCCCCGGAGGGTGGCGAGGGGTTCGGCCTCGCTGGATCCGTAGAGCACCACCGCCGCGCCCGGCCGGGTGGCCCGTTCCAGGCGCGACAGCACCCGGAATCCCGCCGCGCTCCCCCCCACGACGATCCGACGAACCTGCGTCAGGGGCGCGTTGCGGGCGATGCAGTGGTCCGCCAGTCGGGTCAGCAGGGCCGGCGGTCCGCAGATCCCGCTCACGCCGAAGCGCCGGGCCTGGCGGGCCAGGGCGGCCCCGTCGGCCTCGGCCGCGTGCCCCTGACTGTAGCAGGGGATCACGCTGGTGGCCCCGGCGGCGATGTTGCTCAGCACCATGTTGGGGAAGGCTTGCATGTGCACGTCGCCGGCGGAGACTCCCATGCAGTCCACCGTGCCCCGGTGCTGGGCGTCCAGGGTGCCGTGGCTTCGCAGCAGGCCCTTGGGCCGCCCCGTGGAGCCGCCGGTGAAGGTGATCAGCGCGGGTTCGTCGGGGCCCATGTCCGCCGGGGCCGCGGGATCGGGATCCCGGGCCAGCATGTCGTCGAGCCGGTGTTCGCCCATCCAGCGGGCGCCCCCCACCAGCACCCGGGTCAGCCGCCGCAGACCGGGACGCCAGGACATCAGCGCGTGGGCCAGGGGGATGCCCACGAAGGCGGCGGCGTCGGTGCGGCGGACGCACTCGGCCATCTTCGCGATCCCCATCCACGGATCCATCAGCACCGGGATCGCGCCCAGGCGGAACAGGGCCGCCACCACCGTGTACAGCGGGAGCGAGACCGGGATCATCAGCACCACCCGGTCCCCTTGGCCGACCCCCAGCGCCCGGAGCCCCGCCGCCGCCCGCGCCGCGTCCTCCAGCAGGCCGCCGAAGGTGAAGGAGTCGTGGCGCGTGGCCGGGGGATCCACCTCCTTGACCGGGGCGTACACCGCCACCCGCTCGGGGGTGCGCTGGGCCGCGTCGGTCAGGTAGTGGAAGAGGTTCACCGGGTCCCGTCCCTGGCGACCCCGCGCCCGCACCCGCGGGAGACGGCGAACGCCCGATTCTGCTAGCCTGCTGCCGATGACTGGGCAGCGAACCGTACTGGCCATTGATAGCGGAACGCAGAGCGTCAGGGCCATCCTTTTCGACGACCGCGGGGACGAGCTGGCGGTGGGACGTTGTGCCCACGCGCCCCTCCTGCGACCCAGTCCGGGCGCCGTGGAGCAGGACCCGGACGACATCTGGCGGGCCATGGTCACGGCCTGCCGGGCGTGCATGGAACAGGCGGAGGCCGAGGGCCATGCGGCACCCCAGGCGGCTGGGCTGACCAGTCAGCGCAAGGTGCTGATCGCCTGCGACCGGACCGGCGAACCCCTGGCCCCGGGCCTGCACTGGCTGGACCGGCGCACGGCGAAGCCCGCCAAGGCGGGCATGCTGGGCCGGGCGGCCCTGGCCCTGAGCGGGGACGGTGGAGTCATCTCCAACCTGGTGGGCATCAGCCAGGGCAACGTGCTGCGGGACGCGTACCCCCAGGTCTACGACAAGGCCGAGTACCTGATGAGCGTCACCGGCTGGCTGACCTTCCGGCTGACCGGCGCGCTCAAGGACGCCCAGGGATCCATCACCGGGGTCTACCCCTACGACGTCAAGAAGGGCGCCTGGCGTTCCTCTGCGGCCCTGCACGACATCCTGGGGTACAAGCCGTCCCACCTGCCCGCCCTCGAGGCGGCGGGCGCGGAGCTGGGGCGGATCACGCCACGGGCGGCCGAGGAGACCGGGCTGCCGGTGGGGCTACCGCTGGTGGCGGTGGGCGGGGACAAGCAGGCCGAGGTGCTGGGGGCCGGCGTGACGCCGGACACGGACGGCATCGCCGAGATCAGCATGGGCACCGGCACCTCGCTGAGCGTGGTCCGGCGCCGGGTGAAGATGTCGCTGACCTTCCGCTGGCTGGCCAACAACGCCGCCCAACCCCGGGCCTGGGTCCACGAGTACATGGTCTTCCGGGGGTTCTGGACCTGGTCGTGGTTCCTCGACCAGTTCGCGTCGGATCACCGCCGCGCCGCCGCGGACGGGCGCCTCTCGGCGGACGAATTGCTCTCCGAGGAGGTCGCGGCCGTCCCCCCCGGAGCCGAAGGGCTCATGGTCATCCCCCGCTGGTACCCCACCCTGGACGACCTCAGCGAGCGGGGCACGGTGCTGGGATTCGCCGAGCACCACACCCGGGCCCACATGGCCCGGGCGCTGGTGGAGGGCATCGCCATGGACCTGCGGCGGGGCGCCGAGCAGATGGAGGAGGCCTTCGCGCCGCGGCTCAAGCGGCTGCGGATCGGCGGCGGCGGGGCCCGGAGCGACTGGGCCGTCCAGACGGTGGCCGACGTGTTCGACCTGCCCGTCGAGATCCCCCACACACCCGAGCTGTCGGCCCTGGGCGCCGCGATCAACGCCGCGGTGGCCGCGGGCATCCACCCCAACCACGGGGCGGCCGCCCGGGCCATGGTCCGCATCGATCGCGTCGTCGAACCCGAACCCCGCAACGCCTCCCTCTACCGCCACGTCTACCGGGACGGATTCCTGCCTGCGATGGAGGCGCTCAAGCCGATCTACACGACGTTGGCCGGGGGCAGCTGAAGACCCCGCACCCGCTCGCGACTTCCCGCCGGCCGCACCCGAGGCAACGAACGGATCTGATCCGGATCGCCTCTGCTCGATCCCGAGACGAGGCCATCGAGCACCGAGTTCGGGTGCGGGAGAAGATCGGGTGCGGTTGGCATGGCGCGGCCCGGGTATCTAGGATCGGAACCAAGCCGAGGAGGTGCCGATGACGTCGAGGATGACGACGAGTGCGATTGCCCTGACCCTTTCCCTGGCCTGCCTGGCCCTCGCCAGCCCCGCCGAAGCCAAGGGAGTCCTGGGATTCCAGGCCTGGATCGGCGGCGGCTACCACCGCAGCATCACCACCCCCGACAACGGCATCGAGTTCCGTCCCGGCGTGGATCTGAAGATCGGTCCGGTGGGACTCGGGGTCTCCGGCCGCTTCAACAGCGACCGCATCGCCGATGGCGACGGGCCCTTCCGCAGCGCCTGGTACTTCGACGCGACCCTGTTCATCCCCCTGCCGGTGGTGGTCCCCTACATCCGGATCGGCGTGGGCATGCAGTGGCTGATCGATCAGGTGGGGGGCCAGGATCCGCTCAGGCTGGGGCTGCACCAGGGGGTCGGGGTGGACTTCCTGATCCCCAAGCACCTGGCCATCGGCGTGCTCTTCGACGTGGACGAGGGCCTGGACCGGGGGGACTGGTCCGCGGACGTGGGCACGACCTGGTTGATCTTGGTGAAGTTGAGGGTCTGAAGAGAGGCGTCAGGCTTCAGGCGAAGGAGTCGTCTCGCTCCGCTCGACACCCGATCCCGAGGATGTTCGGAATCGACAGGCGATGCTGCCGGGGGCGTCGATCGCGGTTCTTCCGCCCGACGCCTGACGCCGGATAGGTCCCCTACCCCGCCATCTCGACCAGCTTGCCCACCGCCTTCTCGATCCCTGCGGCCACGTCCTTGATCCCCGGGCCCAGCATGTAGGCCGCCGACGTCACGACCTTGCGCTTCTCGTCGACGACGAAGTCGTCCACCGCCGTGGCCACGTGGTTCGCCCCCAGCTGGCTCACGTGGGCCGCGGTGCCCGCGTCCTGGCCGATGGTCAGCTTCACGCCGGGGATCAGCTTGGCCGCGATCACCGGGGCGATGCACAAGAAGCACAGGGGTTTGCCCAGCTCCAGGGCCCGGGCGACGACCTTCTCCACGTCGGGCTGCACCGTCATCTCGGGGCCCTTGACCGCGTAGTCGCTGAGGTTCTTGGCCGCGCCGAAGCCGCCCGGGAACACGATCCCGTCGAAGGCGGCGACGTCCAGCTCGTCGAGGGCCACCACGGGGCCACGGGCGATGCGGGACGACTCGATGGCCACGTTGCGCGTCTCGCCCGACGGCTCCCCCAGGGCGTGGTTGATCACGTGCATCTGGTCGATGTTGGGGGCGGCGCAGGTGACCTCGGCGCCGGCCCTGTCGAGGGTCAGCAGGGTGATCACCGACTCGTGGATCTCGGCCCCGTCGTACACACCACAACCACTCAGGATCACGGCGATTTTCGGCATGTCTACTCCTCCTCGTTCCTGGAAGTGGACATCGTATCCGCCGTCCCTCGGCAGGGTCAACGAGGCGTGCCTCGGGGGCGGAGGCGAATCACAGTTCCAGGGTCACGTAGAACGTTATGGTCTCCTGCTCCGCGGGGCCAAGGGCTGGATCGTAGATGTCCGACAGGCCCGAGGCCCGTCCCTCGCGTAGCCGTAGATCGATGCCCTGCTGCAGGTGCTCGGTCACCACCGCCTCGACGTGGGCCCGGTCCCCCAGGGAGGTGTAGGTGCGCTCCAGGAGGGTCAGGAAGATCCGGGCGTCGATCTCGTCCAGGGACGGGTAGGCCGCGACCAGGGCAGCGACCGTCTCCGCCGACCAGCCGGGATCCGGCGGGGGGCAGGGGCCCTCGTAGACCAGCGCGCCACCTTCCGCGGCGGCGTCGGCATCCGGATCCACCCCGCCCGACGTTCCGGCGTCGGCCACCGCGGTCGGATCCCCGGTACGGTCGCCCGGATCGCCGCCGTCCGCGCCGGTGGACGTGACCGTCCCATCCCCGCCCCCGTCGGCCGGCCCCTCCACATCCAGCCGCGCCTGCGCGAGCACGGACTCCACGTGCTCCAGGGAGCGCCCCATCCGCCGGCCGGTACGCCGGGACCGCTTGCCTTCCTTGCGCTTGGCCCTCCCGATCATCACGTCGGCCACCGCGTGGCCGGTCCGCATGGCCCCGGCCTTCTGCCAGTGTCGGCCGAGATCGGCGTAGAGGTGGTCCAGGCCGTTCTCGGTGCGAATCAGCTCCCGCAGCAGCCGCGCCCTCGACTCCGGGTCCTCGGTGGCGTCGAGTTCGGCGGCGATCTCGTCGGCCAGTCGTGCCAGCTCCTTCGCCTCGCGATTCATCAAACGCCGGGTGCGCTTCCACGAGCGCACGGCCCGATCCTTGCGCCACACGTCCACGGGATCGGGAATGCCGAATCCCTGCCGCCCGGGCGCCCCTCCACCCCCCGCGCCGGACATGGCTGCGTACGGATGGTCGGAGTAGGTCGCCGGCTCCCCCATCGGTGTGAGGGGCTCGGCCACCTGTGGTGGCACGACGTCGCCGCCGAGGACCACCGGCGCGCCCAGGTCGAAGGGATCCACCCGCTCGAACCAGACGTCGTCCAGCTCCCGCACAAGCAGGGCGTGGAGGGCGGCGTGCTCGGACCGTTCGTCGAACTGGGCCCCGAAGCGGCGTTCGATCTTCGACCGCAGCTCCCGCAACTCCTCCACCACCACCGCGCCGTCGGCCCCCTCCTGCTCCAGATCGCCCTGGCGCGCCTCGACCTCGGCGGCAAACGTGGTCCGGGCCCGGGCCACGAAGGTGTCGGCGTCCAGGCCCCGCCACGAGGGGGGCAAGCCGTCGTCACAGAAATAGAACCTCCGACTCCGTGACGGCAGGTCCAGGTAGGTCTCCACCAGGGCCTTGCCGTCTTCGGTGAAGCGCCGGGTGCGGACCCGCCAGATCTGCCAGATGGTGAGCCGGCCGGGGGTCCCCCGACGCTCGTAGGTCCGCGTGTGCAGCCGTCGCAGCCCGTCCAGGCCCTCCAGCAGCGGCCCCTCCTCGGCCACCAGACACCCCTCGACCTCCAGGTTCTCCAGGTACACCGACAGGGAGGAGTCGCCCACCGCGGTGTCGTCCAGGTACACGCGAAGGCGCAGATCGAAGGTGTCCAGCCGCGGCGGAGCCTCGAGGGGGGATTCCACCGCGCGGCGATGCAGCGCGCAGCCGCCCAGGTGGGTGGCCACCACGGCGCAGGCGACCGCCAGGGCCGCCGGCCTCAGGGGGCGTCCGGTCCGGAGGGGGGGCACCAGGCCTCGATCCGCGCTGCGACATCCCGGAAGTCGTCGCCGTCGGTCACGTGGTCGGCCAGGCGGGCCAGATCGGCGCTCTGGCAGCGGTGGGCCACGAAGCGTCCCACCCGCTTCGCCACGTCCACGTCGTTGTACGAGTCCCCCACGGCCACGACCCGTCTCGCGTCGATGCCCAGCTCGGTCAACAGCCGGTCGAGGGTCTCCCCCTTGGCGCCATCCTGCACCAGGACCCGCGCCTCGCCGGTGAGCACACCGTCCTCCTCGACCAGGTCGTTCGAAAAGCTCCACTGCAGGTCGAATTCGTCCCGGATCCGGTCCGTGAGCAGCGTCAGTCCCGTGGAGAGCAGGGCCACGCGCAGGCCCAGGCGACGGAGGGTCGACAGCCCCTCGGGCACGCCGGGGTTGTAGGGTAGCTCGTCGGCGATGGCCCGCACCCGGGTCAGGGGCAGGCCCTTCCACAACGACGCGTCCAGGTGGCAGAACTGCGCGTAGTCGATCTGCCCGCGGCGGTACTGGTCCCAGTAGCGGTCGGCGCCACCCTTCCACAGGCCCAGGCGCTCGTGGATGAACTGCCACACCGAGATGTGGGGCGTCAGCGTGCCGTCCACGTCCAGGACGATCAGCTCGGGGGTCGCAGGGCTCAGAGTCGCTCCATGACGCGCCGCAGGGCCGGCAGCGCCTTTTCGATCATCTCGGTCTCCACGCAATACGAGAGCCTGAAGTACCCCCCACGCCCGAATCCGCTTCCCGGGACCGCCAGGACCCGCTCCTCCTGGAGCGAACGGACGAAGGCCACGTCGTCCTCGACCGGGCTGCGCGGGAACAGGTAGAACGCCCCTCCCGGCTCGTTGCAGTGCAGCCCCGCGTCCCGCAACCCCCCGAGCAGCAGATCCCGCTTGGTGCGGTACTCCTCGACGTCCACGGTGACGGTCTGCAGATCCGCCACGGCCCGCTGCATCAGCGCGGGCGCGTTGACGAAGCCCAGGGTGCGGATGGCGAAGGTCATCGCCGCCATCAGGGCCTCGGCGTCGTCCGCCTCGGGGTGGACGGCCGCGATGCCGATGCGCTCTCCAGGCAGCGCCAGGTCCTTGGAGTGGGAGGTGCACAGGATGCTGTTGCGGAACACCGACAGGGACGGCACCACCTCGTCGCCGTAGCTGATCCGGCGGTAGGGCTCGTCGGAGATGACGTAGATCGGGTGGCCGATCCGGGCCTCCGCCCGCTCGAGGACCGCCGCCAGCTCCACGAGCAGCGCCCGCGGGTAGACCACACCGGTGGGGTTGTTGGGCGAGTTGAGGATCAGCACCTTGGTCTTGGGGCCGATGGCCGCCTCGATGGCGGCCGGATCGGGCAGGAAGTCGACGTCGGTCTCGGCGATCTTCGCCACGCCGCCGTGGTTGTCGGCGTAGAAGATGTACTCCACGAAGTAGGGGGCGAGGATCATCACCTCGTCGCCCGGATCGAGCAGGGCCTTGAGCGTGATGTTGAGCCCGCAGGCCGCGCCCACGGTCATCACCACCTGCTGCCCGGTCAGCGGCACACCCGCCTCCTCGGCCAGCACCGCTGCGACCTTGTCCCGCACCCAGGGGTAGCCGGCGTTGGGCATGTAGCGGTGGATGCCCTCGTCCGGCTCGGCGGTGATCCGCCGCAGGGTGTCCACCAGCTCCGCCGGCGGCTCCATCACCGGGTTGCCCAGGGTGAAGTCGTAGACGTTCTCGGCGCCGAAGCGGGCCTTGAGCTCGTTGCCCTCCTCGAACATGCGCCGGATCCACGACGCCCGCGACATGAAGTCCTCGACCTTGCGCGAGATGGCCACGTCACTCACCTCCGTCCGGGGGCCGTCCAACCTACCAGAACCCTCGACGGAGGCGAAATCGGGCGCCGATGCAATAGGTCCCGCCGCCCGGCCGTACACAGGCCAACGAGACGGGAGAACCTCCATGATCGCTCACACCGAGACCCGCACCCATCCCCTGACCATCCTCCTGCAGATCTTCGGCCTGATGGCGATGCTCGTCTTCGGCCTGATCGCCTTCGCCTTGCTGTTCAAGGTTGCGGCCCTGGTCCTGGGCAAGCTGCTACCGCTGCTGGTGATCGGCGCGGTGATCTACGTGCTGGTGCGGCTGGTGACCGACGCCGGCAAGTGACCCCCCTCCCCGCCCTTTCCCGCCGCTGATCGCGGCCCTGTCGCAAATCGACAAGCAACTGTCGCGTCCGTGCATTCCCGATCCGTCCCCTTTGCCCCATCGTCGATGGAGAGCTCGACGCCGCACCGCCGGGAGGAGCCCGACGGGCGGTGGAGCCGACGAGACGAGGAGGGACCATGACCGACACCCGCAAGGACTCTGCATCCCCCGATCCCCGCGCCGAGGACGGATCGAGCCGGCGCAAGCTGCTCGCAGGCGCGGGCGCAGCCGCCGTGGCGATGGCCTTCGCCGGTGTGGGGCGGGCGTCCAGCAAGAACGTGGACATCGTGCTGCAGACCATGGAGGAGTGCCCCGATCTGGTGCTCGACATCAACACCGCGTTCACCAAGCTGTTCTACGAGGCCCAGGTGGAGCTGAGCTCGGAGGAGAAAAAGGAGCTGTTCGAGGAGCTCGGGGCGCTGATCGTCGATCACTACCCCCAGATCCACGTGAAGGTCTGATCGCGATGGGACCGCTGATCCGCGTCGCGCGATCCGTGGACTGGGAGGTCACCCGCCGCTGTGGGGGGCACTGCGCCCACTGCATCTCGAGGGTCCACCATCCGAGACTGCGTCCAGATCTCGACGAAGCCGGGGCCCGCGGGGTGGTCGCCAGGCTGGTGGAGGCGGACATCCACGGCGTGCACTTCCTGGGCGGAGAGCCCCTGGCACGCCCCGATCTCCCGGCCCTGCTGCGGGCCTGCGACGACGGGGGCATCGCGACGTCGTTGACCACCAGCGGGGCGGGTCTGACCGGCCCCTTCGCCTTCCTCCTGTCCAGGCTCCAGCTCTGCCGGGGGGTCTCCATCAGCTTCGAGGACACCCGCGAGCGGGAGCAAGACGCGATCCGCGGCCGCGGAGCCTTCCAGCGCGCGCTGGCCGCCCTGGACGCCCTGCGCTGCTGGGCGCCTTCGGTCCCGGTCACCGTCGCGTGGACCCTCACCCGTCCAGCCCTGGAATCGGTCCACCCCCGGGACATGGCCCGCTACTTCGCCGAACGGGGCGCCGATCGGATCGTGATCCAGGACCTGGCCGTGCCCGCGGACGCCCCGGAGCGTCTGCGCCAGCTCGACTACGACGCCGGCCCCTGGAGCCGCTTCCTCGGGCGCCTCTTCGACCCCGGCTTCTCGGCGCCCATCCCCGTGGTCTACCCCCTCAAACCGCTGGTCGTGGACCACCTCAACCGCACCCAGGGCACCGACCTGCCGATCCTGCGCTACGGATGCAACGCCATGAGCTGCCGTGTCCGCGTGCTGCCCGACGGCCGGGTCCTGCCCTGCTCCGCCGTGATCGGATGGGAGACGGCGCTCCGGGACTACCTGGACTGCTCCCCCAGCCTCGGGGAGTGCGGCCTGGACGAGATCCTCGCCCTCGAAGCCTTCCAGCGATTCGCCCGGACCAAGCGCCGGCGGGGCGATCCTGTGCTCGAACCCTGCGGCGAGTGCCCCTTCGCCTACACCCGCTGCAACCCCTGCGTCGTGGCCCGACTCACGGGTGAGCGGCGGAGCGCCCGCGGCTGTGCCTGGGTGATGCGGGAACGCTCGCACCCCGGACGGTGGAAGGTCCCGCCGCGGGTGGCTGCAGCCGCGCAGGAGGTCCCGTGACCCGCACACTGCTGGTGCCCGCGCCCCACCTGCGTGGGGGTCGGCTCGTGCCGTACCTGCCCCTGGGACTGCTCACCCTGCAGGCGGTGGCGGAGGGGCACGGGCACAGCGTCGATATCCTGCTCGCGGACGCGGCGCTCCACCGCCGCGTCTTCGCCGACACCGCGGCGCTGGCGGCGGCCCTGCTCGACCCGGTGGATCTCTCCAACTACGAGGTCGTGGGGCTGTCGTCGGTCTGCGACAGCTTGCATCACAGCCTCTGCCTGGCCGCCGAGGTCCGGCGCCGCCACCCCCCGGTCACCCTGCTGATGGGGGGGCCCCAGGCGTCCGCCGTGTCCGCGGAGCTGGCGCAGCTGGACGCGGTGGATGGCGTCGTCGTGGGAGAGGGCGAGCGGACCCTCGTCGAGATCCTCGACCGCCTTCAGCGCGATCCCCACGCACTCCCCCACGTTCCGGGATTGCAGCTCCCGGGCCACCCCTTCACCCAACGCCTTCCCGCGGTGGATCTGGACCCCCTCCCCTCCCTGTTCGAGGCCCGCCAGTACGGGGACGCCCTGGACCGGATCGGTGGATCAGCCCCCGACGCCACGCTGGCGATCGAGGCCGCCCGGGGGTGCCCGGGACGCTGCCGCTACTGTTCCACGCGACGATTCTGGGGTGGGGAGGTGCGTCGAAAGTCCGCGCACCGGCTGCTGGAGGAGATGCTCGCGCTCCACCGCCGCCTGGGCTGCACCGACTTCGAGCTGATCGGGGACGATCTGGGCAGTCCCCGGCCCGCCCTGTGGGAGCTGTGCCAGGCCGTCGAGGGAGCCCGACCCGCGCTGAGCTGGCGCTGCGACCTCCGGCTGTCCGGCTTCCGCGGTCGCGACCTGGGCCGGCTGTGGCGGGGGGGCTGTCGGGGGTTCTTCGCGGGGATCGAGAGCGCGTCCCAGGTCACCCTGGACCGGCTCCGCAAGGGCGTGCGCCTCGCGGACGAGCTGTCGCTGCTCCGCCGGGCGGTGCGCATGGGATTCGCCGTGCACACCTCGCTGATCGTCGGCTTCCCGTGGGAGACCGCCGCGGAGGTGACCGCCACCTACCGTCTGCACTGCGATCTGCTGTCGATGGGGGTGGAGCGCAGCACGCTGTTCGTCCTGTGCCCCCTCCCCGGGACCGACCTCACCGACGCCCACCCGGTGCGCTTCGACGCGTCCGCGTCCCGGATCGCGATGGATGGCCTCCCGGACGACGATCCGTCGCGGGCCCTGGTTCGGGACCGCCCATCCCTGTTCCCCCAGCTCGGGTACCTGGACACACCGGCGGTCGACCGTCCGGTCTTGCTGGGTGCGAGGGACGCCGCCGAGCAGATGAGCGCGTTCGCGTCCACGAGGAGGGAATCGCCGGCGTGACCGCCGCCGAAACCGTCAGGACCTGCGGCGACGGACGCCGAGGAGCAGGACGAGCAGGGCCACGGACAGCACCGCCGGCCCGGCTTCGGGGGGCACGAGGCGGCAGTTGCAGCCGCCGACGGTCTTCTTGCCGCCGGTGGGGCTGGAGTCGTCGTCGTCGTCGTCGTCGTCCCCGACGTCGGGGCAGGCCACGTCGTCCTCGCCGTCGACGAGTCCGTCGCAGTTGTTGTCCACGTTGTCGTAGCACGACTCGCTGACGTGGGGGCCGATGTCGTTGTCCTCGTCGTCACAGTCGCCGGGCTCCGAGCCATCGGAGCACTCGGGGCTGCCGTCCCCGTCCAGGTCGTACCCCTCACAGTAGCCGTCGTTGTCGTCGTCGGAGAGCTCTGTGTCCTCGTCCACGTCCTCGTCGCAGTCGTCGTCCACACCGTTGGCCGTTTCGTCGGCGCCGGGGTGCACGTCCGCGTCCGAGTCGTCGCAGTCCGTACCGCCGCTCTCCGGCGAACCGAAGCCGTCCCCGTCCCCGTCCTGGCCGTCGTCTCCGTCGCAGTTGGAGTCGACGCCGTCGCCCGGGGTCTCCTCGGCGTCGGGATGGACGTCGTCGTTGTCGTCGTCGCAGTCCCCATCGCACGGGGAGTACCCGTCGTTGTCGGCGTCCTCCTCCGAACAGGCGAGGGTGTAGTCGATGCAGTTGGACAGGAACTCGCGGATGTCGCGGATACCGTCCGGGGGGCTGTCGTTGTCGGACTGGCCGGTCTCGTCGGGGGAGAAGCCCAGCACGATCACGGTCTCGGCGTGGGAGGTGACCACCGCCGGCGGCCCCTGGATCACGTTGTCGTAGTGGAAGTGCGAGGCGGCGGACGGGTCGCTGGCAGCGGCCTCGAGTTCCTGGTCGGCGCCGCCCTGATTGACACCACCGGTCAGGGGGTTGGGAACGCTGTGCCCCCCCCCGGCCGCGTTGTTGAACATCAGGCCGCCGCCGTAGACGTCCTGCGGGGCCGCGTGGACGGAGGTCACCACCGCGCCCAGGGACTCGGCTGTGGTGGCATGGTCCTCCAGCTCGATCAGGTGCAGCACCGCGAACCCGCCCCCGTCGACGAAGTCGAGCATGGCGGTCTCCGCCGCCGGGGAGGCGAACCAGCTCAGCTGGAGATCGATCATCAAGATGTCGTAGGCCCCGCCCCCCAGCTCGCTGACCAGCTCGTTCTCGGTGGCCACCCGGGTGCAGGAATGCCCATTGGCGTTGAGCAGGCAGGCTTGTTCCATGTCGGACTGCCCCACCACCAGGTTGTCGTCGTAGATCAGGATGGTCTCGGCCAGGGCCGTCGTGGCCAGCAACGAGACGGACAGGGCGGCCAGCGCCAGCAGTGTGCCTCTCAACTGCACCTCCATCGTGGCTTTGCGGTAAGGACGTCGCGACCGAACATACCAAGTCCCCGGGGGTCCGCAAAGCGCATCCGCGCGCCCGGTGGCACCCGGTGCCCCCCCGCGGGTGGGCCGGGCGTGTAGACTGCCGCCAGGACGGACGAGATGGGACGAACCGTGGAACGAGTAGCACTCCCGGCGATCAAGGCGTGGGCCCACCAGGTGAGCGGAGTCGACGATCTGGAGCAGCTGACCGACGAGCTGTGTCAGGTCCTGCGAGATCCGGAGCGGGCGCAGCCTGCGAAGACGCCCGGCGACGGAGACGAAGCGCCGGACGGCGGGCCGATCGCCACCCCGAACCTGGGTGACGGCGATCCCCTGGACCACCTGGCGGACGCGGTCTGTCTGGGTCTACAGCGGTACCTCAGTCCCGCCCGGGAGGGCGACCCCGTGCTGCTGGAGGATCTGCTGCACCTGGCGCTTCGCCTGCGCGTCGATGGCGCGAGGGAGACGGTCGCGGGGCTGCTGATCGGCGGCGCCTACCGGGACCAGGAGGGGGCCGACGGGCCCCTCGACGACCAGATGGTCAAGGTCCTGCAGGCCTGTGGGCTGGGCGACGCGGAGCGTCGACTGCTGCGGGAGCTGACCGGCGATGGCGCCGTCGCGGAGGAGTCCGAGCCCGCGGAGGTGCCCCTCTCCCTCCCCGGGAGCGGCGACGGAGAGCCCCCGGCGGTGGTCCCGGGCGACCAGGTGCCCCAGGTCAACGACCCGGACCAGGTGTTCGCCTTCGTGGATGCGGTCAAGGAGGGGGTCACCGACCGGCGCGCCTATGCCGACCACGCCCGGGTCTCCATCCGACAGGCGGACTTCGTCGCACGGGCCGCGGCGGCCCTCGGACTGGTCCAGGTGGAACGGGGCGGTGTATTCCAGGTCACCGAGCTCGGTGGCCGCGTCCCCTTCGCGGAGGACCCGGCCGGGCGCGGCGTGCGTCACCAGATCGTGGCCGATCACCCGCTCATCCGCGCCCTGGGCCTGCAGGACGCCTCCTCCCTCCCCTCCCTGGAGCAGATCCAGGAGCTGCTCGCCGACCGCACGGAGCTGGGCGCGGGGACCATCCGTCGCCGGGCCCAGGCGCTACGACGGTGGGTCGAGTGGTGGGCCTCCGGGGGCAGGTAGGGCGCCTCCGGGGCCCGGTCCCGGATCAGTCCAGCGGCAGGGCGACCGACGCCGGATTCCCCGGGGTCCGCAGGGCCCGGTCGAGGCACCACAGGACATAGGGATCGCCCTCGACCGCCTCCCTCCCGAGCAGGACCTTGCGCGCAGCCGAGCTGCGGACGGCCCCCAGGGCCAGGGCCGCTCCGGCGCGGACCTGGGGGAGGGGATCGCCGGCGAGACGCTCCAGCTCCTTGACGAAGCTCGCGTCCGGCACGTGGGTCAGGACGGTGAGCGCAGCCCCCACACCGCGTGAGGCCAGGGGACGGACCGCCTCGAGCACGGCCCCACGGTTGCCGGCCCGGGCGAGCAGGACCAGGCTACGCGCCGCGCCGTCCCGCACGGAGAGGGCGGGGTCTCCCAGCGCACCCGCCAGGGGTGCGACCGCACCGGCGCCGCCGCAGGCCCCCAGGGAACGGGCGGAGGCGGCCCGGGCCAGCGGATCGCCTTCCCCCTCGAGCCGTCCGAGCAGGGCGTCACGGACCGCGGGGTCGTCCACCCCCTCGAGCACGGCCGCCGCCGCGGTCCGCACGGTCGCCGAGGAGTGCTCCAGCAGCGCCAGGGCGGGACCCGGGCCGCGCCGGGGGGGGGGCGGGGGGGGGGCCCCGCCCCCCCCCCCCCCCCCCCCCCCGGGCGGGGGCGGGGGGCGGCCGGGGGGCGGGGGGGCGCGCGCGCGGCGCGGGGGGGGGCCGGGGGCGGGGCGGGGGGCCCGGGGCGCGGGCCCACCAGACCAGGAGCACCTCCGCGTCCGCAGCGGGGGATCCCAGATCGGTCTCCAGCCGTCCCGCGAGCTCCTCT
This sequence comes from uncultured Rickettsiales bacterium, assembly GCA_964542165.1. Classification (GTDB taxonomy): domain Bacteria; phylum Myxococcota_A; class UBA796; order UBA9615; family CAYRNR01; genus CAYTBN01. The sequence continues at coordinate 922 of CAZITQ010000049.1, read as the reverse complement.
CGCCAGGCGGGATCCTTGGCGATCAGGCCATCGATCACGCGGCCGAGTCCCACCACCGAGGCCGGCTCCCCGGGCCGGAGCTTGGCGCGCACCGCCGGATAGAGGCCGGGGCCACCCAGGGCCAGGCGGGCCACCGCATCCGCCGCCGCGTTGGGTTCGTCCGGCCACGCCAGCGTCTGGTCCAGCAGGCCGTCCACCTCCTCCGGCGAAGGTCCCCGGATCAGCGCCGCGTAGGTCACTGAATCCGGCAGGGGCTCCGGGCCGGCGGGCAGGTCCAGGGCCAGACCGTGCCGCCCGGAGGACCGGGAGCCGAATGCAGCCATCTCCGAGCCGGGGCCGAATCGGTCCGGCCCGCCGCGGTCCAGCAGCAGGGCGACCGAGGCCCTACCCCGCAGGGGCGAGGCGTGTCCCCAGCGCGCGCCGGGCTCGATCACCCGGTAGGCGTCGGCGCCACTCCTGTCGTCCAGCAGGGCGACGCCGTTGCCGGATGCCATCGCCTGGGCCTCACCGAGGCTGTCGTAGCGGTCGTCCCCAGCGCGATCGACGAGCCAGGCGATCGAGAGGTCGTGGGCCCGGGCCTGGGCGTGCCGGCCGGCCAGGTACCGGTCGTCCCCACCCGCGTCGACGAGTGCCCCCAGCCCACCGGCGCGGGCCGCCCCCTGGGACCAGGAACCGGCGATCCAGTCGTCGTCTCCGCCACTGTCCAGGGCCAGCCCCAGCCCTCCCCTCCGGGCCGCGCCCTGGGCGTGGTCGCCAGCCCGGTAGTGGTCGTCACCGCCCCCGTCGACGAGGACACCGAGCCCCCCCTCCTGACCTTCGTGCCCCCCCCCGAGGCCCTGTCCACTCCCCGCGCCCAGGTCGTGGGTGTCGCCCCCGGACCGTTCGACGAGCTTCTCGAGGAACCGGTTGCGAAACCCGTCTC
>CAZITQ010000048.1:25361-44978 GCA_964542165.1 uncultured Rickettsiales bacterium | reverse complement strand
GCGATGCCGTCGTTGCAGTCCCCGTCGCAGGTGGTCCAGTCGTCGTTGTCCTGGTCCAGGGCGTTGAGGGTGGTGTCGGTGTCGTCGCAGTCCCCCTCGCATTCGGACTGGGTGTCCCCGTCGTCGTCCACGTCCTCGGTGTCCTCCACCTGGTCGCAGTTGTTGTCCGGGATGCCGTCGCAGATCTCCTCGGCGCCGGGGTAGACGTCGGGGTTGGTGTCGTCGCAGTCGATGCAGGAGAAGCTCCCGTCCCCGTCGTTGTCCACGTCCTCGCCGTCCATCAGGAATCCGTCGCAGTCGTTGTCCCCGCCGTCGCAGATCTCGGTGTTGCCGCCGAAGTTCGCGGGATCCGCGTCGTCGCAGTCGTCGTCGAAGGAGCCGGGGATGCCGTCCGGCCCGCAGGTGGTGGCGCCGTCGCCGTCCACGTCGAAGCCCTCGTCCACCGCCCCGTCGCAGTTGTTGTCCGCGGCGTCGCAGACCTCGGTGCCGCCGGGGTACGAGGTCGGATCCGTGTCGTCGCAGTCCCCCTCCTCCACGGCCCAGCCGTCCAGATCCTCGTCGGAGGCCAGCGGCTCCGGTCCGCCGTAGGCCCCCATGTCCGAGGTGGTGCCGTCGGCGTCGGTGATCGCGGGGTCCCCGGTGTCCACGCAGGGGGACGAGGGTTGCAGATGGAGGTCCCAGTCCGCCGGGTCCGGGAGGCCGACGTCCACGTACTCGGGGTCGACGGAGAGGTTGCCGTCGTTTCCGGTGGGATCCGTCATCGATCCTTCGTATTCGCCGCCTGCGTTGCCGAACACGTCGCTGAACCGCACGGTGACGAACTCGTCCCCCTCGACCCCGGTGCCCGTGGGCGCGCCGGTGACGATGACGTTGGTCAGCGCCACCGATCCCCCGAAGGTCGAGATGCCGCCGCCGATGGGGGCGTCGTTGCCCGCGAACGTGTTGTTGACCACCGTGGCGTCCACCTCGAACAGCCGCAGTCCGCCCCCCTGGGCGACGGTGGAGTTGGCGGCGAATCCGTTGTTCTCCACGCTGATCTCGCCGTCGTCCACGAACAGACCACCACCCTGGACGGTCGAGCTGTTGTCCACCAGGCGGTTGTGGTGTACGGCCGAACCTGCCGGCGGAGCGTCCAGGGCGATGGCGCCGCCGCGGCCGGCCTCGTTGCCCAGGAAGTGGCTCCAGCCCAGGTCGACGCCACAGGCGTCGGCGTAGATCGCGCCGCCCCGCCCGCTGGCGGTGTTGTCGTAGAACCGGCTGTTGACCACGGTCACGTCCGAGGCGTCGAGGATCTCGAGGGCTCCCCCGTTCTCGGCCTGGTTGTTGTCGAAGGTGCAGTTGCCGACCTCGCCCACCGAATCGGAGATCACCAGGGCGCCGCCCGCCGTGGCCGCGTTGTAGTCGAACAGGGAATCGGCGAGCTCGAACCCCGAGCCGGTGATCACGCCGATGGGGGTGGCGTCGGCGCCGAACGAGCCCACGTCCACGCCCTGGATCAGCGCGTCGGCCACGTCTTCCACGTGGAAGCCGTAGGAGGTGGTCGGGTGGCCGAAGCCGTCCATGGAGATGTCCTCGATCAGCAGGCTCGCCGCGCCCACCGCGACGATGCCCCGGCCGTCGGCTCGGAGGGTGAATCCCCGGACCTCGGAGGCACCCGTGCCGTCCACGTTGACCCCGTCGGTGGTCGAGTCGATGTAGGTGGCGCCCGAGCCGTCCACCCCCACCAGTTCCAGGTCCTTGCCGCCGAAGTCCACCGCCTCGGCGTAGGTTCCCGCCACCACCTCGATGACGTCGCCGGACACGGCGTCGGTGACCGCCGCGCCGATGGTGCCGTAGGCCAGCGGGTCTGCGGGATCGACCACCAGGGTGTCGGCGGCGGCCGGCAACGCGGCCAGCAGGGACAGGATCGCGAGGACCAAGACGGGAGCTCGACGCATGATGCCTCCGGGTCGGATGCGGGGATTTTGACCCCGCGCGGGCACCAAAGACAACCAGACGCCCCCGGGAAGGGTAGCGGGGGCCATGGGCTGCCGCCTTTTGCACTTCCGGCCCAGGCGCGCTAGGGAGAGGGGGTCCACCGACGGAGGGAGCGCCGATGTTCGCCAACCCGCAGGATCCCGCCACCCTGGTTGCCCGCGAGACCGAGTGGCCCGCCGACGTCCGCGGTGACTACTTCCGCGACCAGACTGCCCTGTTGCACTGCCTGGACTTCCGCAGGCTCAAGCGCAAGACCCAGGTGTTCTTCGACCCGGACAACGACCACGTCTGTACCCGCATCGAGCACGTACTCCACGTGTCGTCGGTCGCGGCGACCATCGCCAAGGGGCTCGGGCTGGACGTGGAGCTGTCCCAGGCCATCGGCATGGGCCACGACATCGGCCACGCCCCCTTCGGCCACGCCGGGGAACGGGTCCTGGACGACCTGCTCGGGGACATCGGGGGATTCGTCCACGAGCTGCACGGCCTGCGGGTGGTGGATCGGATCGCCGGCGGCGGGCACGGGCTGAACCTGACCTACGCGGTGCGCGACGGGATCGTCAGCCACTGCGGCGAGAAATGGGAGCAGGCGATCCGCCCGGATCCCGCCGTCAAGGACCTGGCCGCCCTGCGAGCCCGGGACCACTACCCGGCGACCTGGGAGGGCTGCGTCGTGCGGGTTTCGGACAAGATCGCCTACCTCGGACGCGACGTGGAGGACGCGATCACCGCACGGCTGGTGAGCATCGACGAGATCCCCCCCCTGGCGGCGGAGCGGCTGGGCCGGTCGACCCGGGAGATCATCAACACCCTGGTGCTGGACGTGATCGCCCACAGCGAGCGCACCGGCGCCATCGGCTTCTCCGACGGAGTCAACGAGGCGGTGCTGGCGATGAAGGAGTTCAACTACCGCCGGATCTACGCCGCGGAGTCGATCCAGGCCTACCAGGATCGCTGCAGACATCTCCTGCAGCGACTGACCGAGCACCTGCTGGAGCTGTTCGACCGCCACGGGATGGGGCTGGTGGAGCGGGACGACCTGCCGGCGGACATGGACCGCTGGTTCGCCCGCTACGTGCGGCGGATGGGTACGGCGTACACCGAGCGCGGCGAGGCGAACGGCCTGCGGATCGTGGGGGACTACGTGGCAGGGATGACCGACGACTTCGCCCTGCGGTGTTTCCACGAGCTGGTGATGCCAGCCGCGATCCGGTTCCGGTAAAAACGCGCCAACCACGGCGCCAGCTCACGTTTTTGCCGAGATGTCCGATGGTTCTGCTATCCTCGGCGCCATGAGGGGTGTCGCGGAGTCCGGTGCGCGGACACCTCGGCTGCAGTTGTGCGGTACCGGACAGCGATGGCGGAACCGATGAGCGACTCTCTCGACGACACCCCGCGTCGGCCGGTAATCGTGGTCCACGGCTACCTCGCATCCAAGGAGATGATGATCCCCCTGCGTTCGAAGCTGGCCGCGGCCGGTTTCGACGCCCACATCGCCCAGCTCCCGCCCCTCCTGCTGGGCAAGGTGGAGCCGATGGCGGGGCTGCTGGCCTCCGAGGTGGATCGGATCACCGGACGGCACCCGGACGGCAGGTGCGACCTCATCGGCGTCTCCCTCGGGGGGCTGCTGGGGCTTCGCTACCTGCAGCGCTTCGACGACCACCAGCGGGTCGAACGCTTCGTGACCATCGGGACCCCCTTCCGGGGCTCCCGCGCCGCCCGGGCGGCGTCGGTGCTGCTGGGCCGGATCTCGCCTGCGGCCCACCAGCTGATGCCGGGCAGCGACTTCATCCAGAACCTCAACCGCGAGGGGCTGCCCTCGAGGGTGGAGGCCCTGTCCATCTGCGCGACCCGGGACGCCCTCGCTCCCCCCGACGCCTGCACGCTGCCCGGCGCCCGCAACGTGGAGCTCCTCGGACCGCTGCCGCCCATGACCCACCAGGCGCTGGTGGTCTCCGGCGAGGTGAGCAAGCTGGTGGTGGAGTTCCTCGACGGCGCCGAATCGCTCCGCGACCTCGGCTACGACCCCGAGGACCAGGCCGCCTTCGCCTGAGCGGCGCCCGCCGCTCCCCCTACTCCCGACAGGTCTCCATCCGTTCCCGGCGACAACCGGACTCGATGTCCTCGTCGGTGAGGCGGAGGTGCAGCGTCAGGCCGGCGTGGTCGGCGGCGACCTCGAGGGAGGTGAGGGCGGAGGCCACGCAAGGGCCGGCCGACAGGTCACCGGGGGGGACGACGCGGTCGGGGCGGAGCCAGTGCAGACCGGGCCCCGGGGGGTCACCGAAGTCGAGGACGGCGTGGGCGCCATCCGCGAACGCCGCGGTCAGCTCCTCGGGGACGCAGGAGCGGATCAGCTCCCGCGCCGCGGTGTCGCACCAGGAGGCCAGGGCCTCTTCGGGTAGCGTGCGGCCGCCGTCGACGCCCAGCTCCACGGAGAGGCCCGCGGGGGCGGGGTTGGCCAGCAGGACGGGGAAGGGGCAGGCGTAGCCGGCGGTGGGTTCGTCCCATCCGGGGACCCGCAGGAGGCGCCGCCCCCCGGATCCGTCGGGCTCGAAAGCAGGCGGGGTGTGTCCATACCCGTACGAGGCGACTTGCCGCCAGGTGGACAGGGCGCCGGCGGCATCGGCGGCGGGTCGACCCACCTCCCCGCGGGGGTGGAATCCGCCGCCGTCGGCGGTCACCTGGCGAACGGCGTGCTCGCCTTGCCCGCCCTCGGTGACCACGGTGAAGCCGGCGTCCGCGAGGGCCGCCGAGAGGGCCTCTCCCGCGCCCGGGGCGGCGCCTTGTGCGACGAACAGGCGCACCGGCGGCGAGCCTCCCATGGCCGCAGCGAGGGACCGGGACGTCTGGACGATCCAAGGAGCGGAGCCGGCTCCCGCGCCGTCGTCCGGCGCGACGAAGACCAGGGCGGTGATGTCCTCGGCCGAGGGGGGCTCGCCGATGCCCACCAGGACCGCTCCGTCCCCGCCGAGCACCACCGTGATCTCCGCCGCGGGCCGGTGCCGGTCCGCGGCCGTCGCGGGAACGGTCAGCGCCACCAGCGCCATCGCCACCATCGTCGTCCTGACCATCGTCATGCTCCGCAACATACCACCGGATCGCCCGGGCCGAGTCAGCCGAGCTATCCTGCCCCGGTGACCACTGTCGACGACGCCCCGTGGCGGTCGCAGATCGACCGCTTCCCGCCCACGCGCTACCAGGGCTCCAAGCGCAAGCTGCTGCCCTGGATCCTGGACGTCCTGGCGGAGCTTCCATTCGACACGGCGCTGGACGGGTTCAGCGGCAGCGCCGCGGTGGGCTACGGGCTCAAGGCCCTGGGCAAGGCGGTCACCTGCAACGATCTGCTGGAGGCCAACCGCCGGGTGGCCGCCGCCCTGGTGGCCAACGACCGCGAGGTCCTCGAAGGGGAGGGCGCGCTGGCGCTCCTGGCCAGGGCGGCCGGGGTCCGGTACGACAGCTTCGTCGCCGAGACCTTCGGCGGCGTCTACTACACGGACGAGGAGAACCGGCAGCTGGATCTGCTCAAGGGCAACCTGGCGGCCTGGCCCGGGGGGCCCCGGCGGGACCTGGCGTCGTTCGCGGTGATCCAGGCCTGCCTGGTCAAGCGGCCCTTCAACCTCTTCCACCGCCGGAACCTCGCGCTGCGGACCCGCGACGTGGAGCGGAGCTTCGGCAACAAGACCACCTGGGAGCGCCCCTTCGCCGAGCTCCTGCCCCGCTTCGCGACCGAGGCATCGGGGGCGGTGTTCGAGGGGGAGCGCCGTTGCCGCGCGACCGCCGGCGACGTCGCGGAGCTGGAGGGGGACTACGACCTGGTGTACCTGGATCCCCCCTACGTGCCCGCCCGTACCGAGGGCCCCGATTACCTGGCCTACTACCACTTCCTGGAGGGGCTGTGCGATCCCGAGGGCTGGCCGGCGCGGGTGGATCACTCGACGCGCAATCTGCGGATGTCCGGTTCGCCGTCCCCCTGGTCCCGCCGCGCCCGGATCCGCGGCCTCTTGCGGTCGGTCTACCGGCGGTTCCCCCGCTCGATCCTGGCCCTGTCCTATCGCTCCGACGGCATCCCGTCCCCCGAAGATCTCCTCAGCGACCTCCGCGCCGAGCGGGGTGAGGTGGCCGTCCACGACGCCGGTGCCTACCGCTACGTGCTGTCCACCAACCGGCGTTCGAGGGAACTGTTGTTCCTCGCGTATTGAGCACGCGCGCGTTTGACCCGGCGACGGCAAAGGCCGATCATGGAAGAAACGTCGAACCGCCGGTAGCCGGAAACTGCTGCTGTAGCCTCGCGTTGACTGGCGGGCCCAAGGACGGGCCGACGCGGGGGAGAGGACGAGACGCTCGATGGACGAGCCGACGGATCGACACGAGGTCGCCGATCCGTTCCAGCCGGAAGAGGAGACCGCCGAACAGGCCACGTTGGAGGCCGCGCCCGTCACGGGCGAGGGGTCGCCACCGCGACTGGTGTGGCCGATCCCCTCCCCCCGGGTACGCAAGGCGATCGAGGCCAAGGTCGAGGAGATCGCCGACCAGCACTTCTTCGCGAAGATCGTCGCCGCCCTCCTGGCCGGCGGCGTGTTCGTCAGCTTCGGGGTCGGCTTCTACCTGGTGTTCCTGTTCGCCCTGGGGTACCGGATCAATCCCCTGCTGTTCGGCGTCGGCTACACCCTGCTGTTCGCCTTCCTGGTCGCCCTGGCGAGCCACCTGCGCGCCCGGGATCCCGTGGAGTACTACCGGGAGGCGGAGTTCCCCCTCTCCAGCGAGATCCCTCCGGACCGCCGCCGTGGACTCCGCGGATTCCCCAGGCTCATGCTCTTCGTACCGGGCATCGTCGAAGGTGCGCTGCGCAAGCTGATGGAGCCCCCACCGCCGACGGAGGAGGACGCCGTGGAGGCCGCGCTGCGGATGCTGCCGGTGCTCCACCAGCCGTTGCCCCTGGCGGGGGCCGAGGAGGCGGGGCTGGGCGGGCCCGACGTGATCCGGCGAGCGACGTTGCTGCTTCACGCCCTGGACCTGGCGGACCTGGTTCGCGGTCCGGATGACGTCCTGCTGGTCTGCCCACGCGGATCGTGCGCAGACCTGCTGCGCGGCGCCCCCTTCGATCCCGACGAGATCGGCGCCCTCGAGCAGACGATCAAGGACTGAACCCCGATCCACCGCCGCGGCACCCGGCCTGGGGGCCGTCTCGACTCAGCGAGCGAGGTCGTTGCGCAGGTAGTCCAGGAGCCGGCGTGCGGGCTCCGCCCGGTTGAACGGTGCGCTGATCTGCAGCCCCTGAACGCGCTGGTGGACCTGGGTCAGGATCTCCCGCGCCAGGTCCAGCCCCACCTCCCACTGTCCCTCCTTGGATGTCTCGGACCGCATCCGCTTCATGGTGTCCTCGGGGACCTCGACGCCGGGGACCTCGTTGTGGAGGAACTCGGCGTTGCGCAGCGACTGCAGGGGCCAGATCCCCGCGATCACGGGGATGTCGTACTGGGCGATCTTCTCCAGGAACTCGAACAGGGGCTCGGCCTGGAACATGGGCTGGGTGATCACGTACTCGGCGCCCGCGTCCACCTTCCAGTAGAAGCGGTCGAGCTCCCGCTGCATGTTCACGGCGGTGGGGTTGGCGCCGACCCCGACCAGGAAGCCGGTGGGCTCGCCGACGCTGCGGTGGCCGATGTCGAAGCCGGTGTTGAGGCGCGACACGATGTTGGTCAGGCCGATGGAGTCCACGTCGAACACGGCCGTGGCCTTGGGGTAGTCGCCGATGACCGGGGGATCGCCGGTCACCAGCAGCAGGTTGCGAATCCCCAGGGTGTGGGCGCCCAGCAGATCCGACTGCATGCCCAGGATGTTCCGGTCCCGGCAGACGTAGTGGAGGATGGCCTCGACGCCCACCTCCTGCTGCAGGCGCACGGACATGGCCAGCGGACCCATCCTGGACGAGGCCCGCGGGCCGTCCGGGACGTTCACCGCGTCGAACCCCTGCTCCTTGAGCGTCTTCGCCTTGTCCAGAATTCGCCGCAGGTGCCAGCCCCGCGGGGGGGTGAGTTCCACCGAGGTGACGAACTCGCCGGCGGCCAGCTTGGCCCCGAAGTCGCACTTCTCGGCCATCGGAATCGGCTCGGGCAGGGTTTCGCTGCGCACCGGCTCGCGGGTCACCGCGATCCGCGGCGCCCCCTGGTCCATACGAACCGCCCCGGCGATGGCCCGGATGTGCTCGGGGGTGGTCCCGCAGCAGCCGCCCACGACCCGCGCGCCGGCCTCGATGAAGCGCTGCGCGAACTTGGCGAAGTAGTCGGGCGAGGAGAGGTAGATCAGCCGCCCGTCCACGTTCTTGGGCAACCCGCCGTTGGGCAGCGCGGACAGGGGCAGGTCGGTGACCGCCGCGATCTTCTCGAGGGTGTACAGCATCGCCGCGGGACCGACCGAGCAGTTCACACCCACGACGTCGGCGCCCCACTCGGCCATCCGGGGGGCGAAGACCTCGGGCTCGGTGCCGTACAGGGAGTTGCCGTCCCGGCCCACGGTCATCTGGGCGACCACCGGGACGTCCGGAGCCGCCTCGCGGATGGCCCGCAGCGCCTGGGCCATCTCGCTGAGATCCGTGAAGGTCTCGAGCATGAAGAGGTCGACGCCGCCCTCCAGCAGCGCGACGGCCTGCTCCCGGAAGGCGTCGCGCGCCTCGTGCAGGGCCGTGGGCCCCCAGGGCTCGATGCGGATCCCCAGCGGTCCGATGGCGCCGGCCACGTAGGCCTGGTCACCCGCAGCCTCCTTGGCCAGCTGGGCCGCGGTGCGGTTGACCTCGGCCAGCCGGTCGTCCAGGTGGTGCTTGGCGAGCTTGAAGCGGTTGCCGCCGAAGGTATTGGTCTCCAGGACGTGGGCCCCCGCCTTCAGGTAGTCGCTGTGGACCGACCGCACCAGGTCGGGATCGGCCAGGTTGAGGTTCTCGAAGCACTGGTTGATGAAGATGCCCCGATCGTAGAGCAGGGTGCCCATGGCACCGTCGAAGACCATCACCTGTTGTTCGAGCGCCTCGAGGAAGGGCTTGTCCACGGTAGTCCTCCGGAAGTCTCCCCGCCGAAAGCGAGGTAGCATACACCCTCGGAACTAGGAAGGCCGAAGTCCAGGAGAAGCCTCCTGACAGGGAGACACGATGGATTACCGATTCAGCGAGGAGCAGGAGTTCTTTCGAAACCAGGTCCGGGGCGTGGTCGATCGGATGATCCTCCCCCGCGCTGCGGAGATCGACCGGCTCGGGGAGTTTCCCCGTGACCTGTGGGACGAGTTCGCGGCCCTGGGCTACTTCGGGTTACGTCACCCCGAACAGTACGGCGGACAGGCGGCGGACACGGTCACCTCGATGATCTTCTTCGAGGAGCTGGCCCGGGGCTCCAACGGCTTCTCCATGGCCGTGACCGTGCAGATGTTGATGGGCACCTATTTCGTGGCGCGCTTCGGCTCCGAGGAGATCAAGCAGCGCTGTTTGGTGCCGGCGATCCGCGGCGAGAAGATCGCAGCGGTCTGTTTCACCGAGAACCAGTCCGGCTCGGACCTCGGGGGCACCCGGACCACGGCCACCCGGGACGGGGACGACTGGATCCTCCACGGGACCAAGCAGTGGGTGACCAATGGCCCCGTGTGCGACTTCGCCACCGTCCTGGCCACCACCGATCCGTCCAAGGGTCTCAAGGGGCTCGACTTCTTCCTGGTCGAGACCGACCGGCCCGGCGTGACCCACGGTCAGGTCTTCCCCAAGCTCGGGTCCCGGGGATCGGCCACCGGTGAGCTGGTCTTCGACCAGGTGCGCATCCCCGGCGAGTGCTTCCTGGGGGACGAGGTGGGCAAGGGCGTGCGCCACACCACCGACATCCTCAACGAGGTCCGGGTGATGACGGGGCTCAACGCCTGCGCCATCGCCCACCAGGCCATGGGCGACGCCCGGCGCTACGCCGGGGAACGGGAGGCCTTTGGCCGCCCCATCGCCGCCTTCCAGGCGATCCGCTCCAAGTTCGGCAAGTTCTACGCTCAGTACGAGGCGGCGCGGACCCTGCTCTACCGGGTCGCCTGGATGATCGACGAGGGCATCCCTTGCCAGAAGGAGGCCATGGCGGCCAAGTACGTGGCGGCCGAGATGTGCCTCGAGGCGGTGGACGAGGTGACCCGGATCTTCGGCGGCGCCGCGTTTGCCACCGAGTACCCGGCCGAACGCTACTACCGCGACGCCCGCTTCCTGCTCTACGGCGGCGGCACCCACGAGGTCCTGCTCGACTACCTGGGTCGCCTCTTCCTCAAGGGCTGATCTGGACCGGCGAGAACCCCCCCCCGGATCGGCGGCAGTCTGGCAAGATAGCCGCGGGGAATCCATGAGCATCCTGTCGATCATCAGCGCGCTGTTCATCGCGCTCGGCGCCGCGGTCGTCCTCGCGGCGGTGGCGCGCACCCGGCGAGTGATGGCCCTGGTTGGGCCCAGGCGGATGCGGGACTGGCGGGTCCTGCGCTCGCTGATGTCGTTCTTCTTCTTCGGCTACTTCGTCGCCCTGGTGATCGTCCTGCGGCCCCTCGAACAGGCGCTGGGCATCACCACCGGCGTGGTCTTCTTCTTCGCCGGTCTCTTCGTGTGGCTGGTGGTCCGGCTGGGGCATTCGACCCTGGTGGAGATCGAGGAGCGCCGGCGGGACCTGGACGACATCGTGGGGTCCATGCGGGACTCGCTGGTGGTCACCGAACCCGAGGGGCGGATCCGGATCGTCAACGACGCCCTGTGTACGCTCCTGGGGTACGGACGCGAGGAGATCGTGGGCCAGCCCCTGGAGCGGATCCTCCAGCCGGCGAGGGGGCAGGCCAGCCGCAGCGGCGCGCTGCTGGCCCTCGCGGGCCGCGGCGGGATCCAGGACCAGGAGATGGAGTTCCGGCTCAAGGATGGCCGGGCCGTGCCCATGTCGCTGGCCGGTTCGGCCATGCGGGACAAGGAGGGCCAGATCACCGGGCTGGTGCTGGTGGCGCGCGACCAGCGGGAGCGCCTGCAGCTGCTCCAGGACGCGGCCCGGGTCTACGCCGCCCGGGACAAGGCCCAGGAACTCGGCGAGGCGTACGATCAGTTGGAGAGCCAGCGCATCGAGCTGGAGCGGTCCAACGCGGAGCTGCAGCAGTTCGCCTACGTGGCGTCCCACGACCTGCAGGAACCGCTGCGGATGATCACCTCCTACCTCCAGCTGCTCCAGCGGCGCTACGAGGACGACCTGGACTCCCAGGCCCACGAGTTCATCGGCTTCGCCGTGGACGGCGCCCGGCGAATGCGGGCCCTGATCCTGGCCCTGCTGGACTACTCTCGGGTCGACACCCACGCCCGGTCCCACGAGCCCACCGACCTGAACAAGGTGGTGGCCCAGGCCACGGGCAACCTGCGGGAGGCCACCCGGGAGAGCGGCGCGGGGATCACCTTCGATCCCCTTCCCACGGTGGCCGCGGACGAGGCCCAGCTGGTGCAGCTGTTCCAGAACCTGCTGGGCAACGCCATCAAGTTCCGCCGGGACGTCGCGCCGGAGATCCACATCTCCGCGTCGCGGGACGACGACCGCTGGGTGATCGCCCACCGAGACAACGGGATCGGGATCTCGGAGGAGTACCGCGCGCGGATCTTCGACATCTTCCAGCGCCTGCACACGCGCGATGAGTACCCGGGCACCGGCATCGGGCTGGCCATCTGCAAGAAGATCGTCGAGCTGCACGGGGGCGAGATCTGGGTCGAGTCCGAGGACGGCGCGGGGACCACCTTCCTGTTCAGCTTCCCGGTGATCGACGAGCCCTGATCCCCCCGCAGGGGTTCCGTTGCCGGATCGACGTCGTTAGGGTACGTTTCGGTGGGGTGTGAGCGGGGTCCGGACCCGGATGTCCGGCAGCAACGGGTGACCATGGTCAAGGCTCTCCAAACCTTCCGCCAACCCGTCGTCGGAGACGTGACGGTCTGCTATTCCGGCGGTCTGGACTCCACCACCGTGGCGTACCTCGCCGCTCGCCAGGAACGGGGCCGGGTCCACCTCTTCACCCTGGATCACGGGTACGGGTACCTGCTCAACGGCTGGTCGAAGAACACCGCGAGGAGCCTGGGGCACGCCGTGGGCGAGGACCGTGTCGTCCACCGGATCGTGAACACCCATCCGCTGCACAAGCGACTGGGGATCGACAGCGCGGTGTCGGACCGGCGGCGCTACGGTCAGTGGTTCGGCTGCTGCATGGCCTGCACCATGTCGATGATCACCGAGGCGGTGATCTACAACCTGGAACGCAAGATCCCCCACATCATGATGGGCAGCTCGGTGGGTGGCCAGTACGCCGTGATGTCCATGCCGGTGGTGATCGAGCTGCAGAAGGAGTACTGCGGCCGCTACGGCATCATCTACTCCACGCCCCTGCTCGACGACGTGATCGTCAAGTCCCAGGAGCGCAAGACGCTGGCGGACGCGGGCATCTTCCGGGGCCTGAGATTCCTGGACAAGCACAGCTTCGGCAACCAGGGGTACTGCCTGCTCAGCCTGCAGCACCTGCCGGACGTGCTGTTCAACCGCCACGACAACTACGATCCGGCCATGGTCCGGGCCTTCTTCCTGGACAAGCTGCCGATCTGCGAGGCGTACATCGCCGACTACTTCGGGCGGACGAATCAGAAGCTCGAACCCCTCGTCGAGCGGCTGCGCGATCTGTGGCCCGAGGACGAGGACGCGATCCCGTGACGGCCCTGTCGCCACGCATCCCGCCGCGCCTGCGGGCCTACGCCCACGTGGCCCAGGCGCGACTGCGGCGCGCCGGCGAGCGCCCGCCCCTGCCGCGGGCGACCCACTTCGTGGTGACCTGGCGCTGCAATCTCCAGTGCGGGACCTGCGGCGTCTGGAAGCGGGACGTCTCCACCGAACTCGATCCGGAGCAGTGGGGCCGGGTGTTCGCCCAGCTTCGATCGCTGGACATCGTCAAGATCATCGGCGGCGAGCCCTTCGCGCGGGAGGACCTGGGCGAGGTGGTCGAGGTCATCCGGCGCGAGGTCAATCCCTTCGTGGTCCAGCTGGTGACCAACGCCACCATGACCGACGAGGTGGTGCGTTTCGCCGAGCGCCACGCCTGGCCCGGGCTGCACCTGCGGATCTCCCTCGACGGGCTCGAGGACGTCCACGACCGGTCGCGGGGCCACCCCGGGGCCTTCCGCCAGGCCATGGAGACCATGACCGCCCTGTCGGAGCTGCGCGGCCCCCGCCGGCGCTTCGGCCCCGGTTCGCGGCGGTGGTTCCAGATCGGCGTGAACTTCATCCTCAACGACGACAGCCTGGAGGACATGACCCCCCTGGTGGAGCGCTGTGAAGCCCTCGGGGTGGACCTGATCCCGGGCTTCGCGGTGCGCCCCTTCCTGCGTCACTCCGACCTCTCCCAGGAGGTGGTGTCCACGGTGGGGGTGAGCCAGCCGGCCAAGATGCTCGGCCGGCTCTCGCGGGAGGACCACGGCGCCCGCAGCGGGTTCAACGGCATCGAACAGTTCTTTCTGCGGGCGGCCAACAAGGTGGTGTTCCGCAAGCAGGCCCGCGGGGGCGAGGCCCTGCGGTTCCGTTGCCGGGAGCTGCGGGACCTGATGTACCTGCTCCCCAACGCGGATCTCATCACCTGCGGCCTGAACCACGAGCCGCTGGGCAACCTGGCCACCGAGCGGTTCGACGACCTGTGGTACGGCGAGCGCGCCCGGGAGTTTCGCCAGCGGGTGGACGACTGCGGCGGCTGCATGCAGGGCGCCGTGGAGATCATGAGCCGGGTCTACGGGGGCTGACGTGGACGGAGATCGTCCGACCTACCGCCGGCGGGTGAGCCCGCCGCCGGGACCGCGCTGGAAGCAGCTGCTGGGCAACCGCAACCCGGTGGTCGCCTTCGTGTCCCTGTACGTGATCGAGAACAGCGGCGTGCGGCTGCTGGCGTCGATCCTGCGGGAGCAGGGCGTCCAGGTCCACGAGCTGTACTTCAAGGACTGGGTCAACAACCGGGTCGAGCCCCCCAGCGCGGCGGAGACCGCCCTGCTGATGGGCGAGCTGCGCAAGGTCCAGCCCGACCTGGTGGGCATCAGCGTGCGGGCCTCCGCCTTCCACCGCATGGCCACCGACCTCACCGAACGCATCCGCCGGGAGATGGATATCCCCATCCTGTGGGGCGGGATGCACCCGACGTCCCTGCCCGAGGACTGCGCCGGCGTGGCGGATCTGCTCTCGGTCGGCGAGGCGGAGGAGAGCGTCGCCGAGCTCTTCCGCCGGCTGGCGGCCGGGGACGATCCATCGGACGTCCCGGGCCTGTGGCTCCACACCGACGACGGGCTCGCCCGCAACGGCGCCGCCCCCCTGGTCCAGGACCTGGACGCCCTGCCCTTCCGGGACTTCCACAGCCCGGACAAGTGCTTCATCGACGGCCGCCGCGTGGTCCCCGGGGATCCCTACAGCGTGGAGCCGATCTACCTGGTCATGGCCTCCCGCGGCTGCCCCTTCCCCTCCTGCGCGTTCTGCAGCAACAGCGTGATGGACCGGGTCGTGCCCGGGCAGCAGTACTACCGCCTCCGGACCCTGGACAACGTGTTCGAGGAGGTGGCCTACGCCCGCGAGACCTTCCCCAACCTGCGCCGCTTCCGCTTCGACGACGAGGAGTTCCCGGTCGAAAAAGCCTGGTTCGACGAGTTCTGCCGGCGCTGGCCGGTGGAGGCGGGCATGCCCTTCGAGATCCACATGGATCCCAGGGTGGTCACCGAGGAGCGCCTGAGGCGCCTGCAGGCGGCGGGCATGGACACCGTGTTCATGGGGATCCAGCACACCGCCGAGGTCAACGCGGAGATCTACTGTCGCAACGTCTCCGACGAACAGGTCCTCAAGGCGGCCCGTGCCATCAACACCGTGGGTGTCCGGGCGGGGTACCAGGTGATCCTGGACGATCCGGTGTCGACCGACGAGGACAAGTCGCGCCTCTTCGACCTGCTGATGCAGCTGCCGCGGCCCTACGAGATGGTCCTGTTCTCCCTGGCGATCTATCCCGGCTCGGCGCTGGCGGAGGAGCTGCTGCGACGGGGGCTGATCTCCGAGGCCGACATCGAGGGCCAGGCCACCAAGGTCTTCGATCAGTTCCGGGTCGACCTGAGCTACCCGCGCACCGACGCGGACCGGTTCTGGACCGGGCTGGTGGTCCTGGTCTCCAAGAACTTCGTGCCCAAGCGCCTGCTGCGGCGCATGTCGCGCAGCCGCCGCCTGGCGGCCAACCCGGACGTGGTGATCGCCATGGCCTACGGGGCCAACGTGGTCAAGATCGGCGTCATGGGCGTCGATCTGGTGCGCAAGGGGGAGATGAGCTGGGGTGTGGTCCGCCGCTGGCTGAGTCTGAAGTCGCTGGTCACGTTCTGACGCCCCCCGCTCGGCGCGGTTGACCCCCCAGGACCCGCATCCCTACGATCCGAAGGTGTCCACCACCCGCCGCACCGCCACCGAGCTGATCCGGCGTCCCCGGGTCCAGGCGACGGGGCTCTACCTGCTGCTTGCGCTCGTGGTGACCTACCCCCTCTGTACCGGTCTGGCGAGCCTGCAGCCGGGGGAGCACTTCGACGCCTGGGGCGCGATGTGGCTGGGGCACTGGTACCAGCAGGCGGTGGTCGTGGACCACGTCTCGCCCTTCTTCTGCCCCGAACTGGGCTACCCCTTCGGCCTCTCCCAGCTGTTGACGGACTCGTGGATCTGGGCCCTGTGCTCCATCCCGCTGGTCACCCTGCTCGGCCCGCCGCTGGCGCTGAACACCTTCGTGATCGGGTCGCTGGTCTTCTCCGGGGTGGCCCTGTACGCGCTGGTGCGGGATCGGGGAGCAAGCCACCTGGCGTCCCTGCTCGCGGGCACCCTCTACCTCTCGTCGTCCCTGGGATTCGCCCTGTTCGCCGAGGGCGCGGTCTATCTGCTGATGAGCGGCTGGCTGCCGCTGATCGCCATGTTCCTGCTGCGGATCCTCGAGGGGTCGGCCGGCCCCCGGGTGCACTGGGCCCTGGCGCTGAGCTTCTGTGGGGCCTGTTACACCTCCGGGTACTGCGGCGCGTCGGCGGTGGTGGTCGCCGCCACGGTGCTGGCCGCCCGGCCCACGCCCCCGTGGCGGGCGCCCTATCGGGGCACCGTGCTGCGGACCGGTCTCATCGCGGCCGTGGTGCTCCTACCCCTGGTGCTGGCCAACGCCAGCGCCCTGCGGGGAGAGGCCACCTCCTCGGACGCCTTCGCCGGGGACACGGCCCAGCGGGTGACCCGATCGCGGGCCGAGTGGCTGCCCGCGGTGCCGCGGGACTCGGCCACCCTCACCTCCCTGTTCACCCCGCCGGCGGTGACCCGCACCGACAACCCCAACCCACGGGAGCGGACCAGCTACCTGGGCATCATCCCCCTGGTGCTGACCGTCCTGGGCTGGCGGGCCATGGGTCGCGGCAGGCGCCGCCGGCTGTGGATCGCGCTGTTCGCGGTGGCGCTGCTGCTGGTGCTCGGGCCGGTGCTGCTGTGGTCGGCCCCCCCCTTCGGCCAGGCCGCCCCCTCCTTCCCACCGCTGCCGCTGAAGTGGGTCTACGAGTGGCTGCCGTTCACCGGCGTGCTGCGCTTCCCCTACCGATTCCTCCATGTGGTCCTGCTGGCCATGGCCGTGCCGATGGCGCTGGGGCTGGACGGCGTGCTGGCGCGCCTGTCGCGCCGGGGGCGGATCATCCTCGTCGGTGCCCTGCTGGCCGAGG
This sequence comes from uncultured Rickettsiales bacterium, assembly GCA_964542165.1. Taxonomy (GTDB): domain Bacteria; phylum Myxococcota_A; class UBA796; order UBA9615; family CAYRNR01; genus CAYTBN01. The sequence continues at coordinate 28,255 of CAZITQ010000048.1, read as the reverse complement.
TCCTGCTCGTCGCCGGGGGGCCCCCGATCAAGCCGGTTCAATCGGTGGATGTCTCGCCGGCCTACGACGCCATCGTCGAGGCGGGGGGCGAGGGCGCCGTACTGGAGCTGGGCAACGTGGGCCAGGCCTGGCGCAACCGCCGGGTGTTCGCCCAGACCCTCCACGGCCGCCCCATCACCTCCGAGTTCCCGATGTACGGTCAGGTGTCCACTAGCAGCCTGTTCCACGCCCTGATTGCCCAGCGGATGGACTACGAGCTCAGCGGCGGCCGCGAGGGGGTCTCACCCGAGACCTTCGTGTCCCTGCTGCAGCGGCTCGGCTTCGACTTCGTGATCCACGACCACCACTCGATCGAGGTCGACGGCGCCCTGGATGGCCCGGTCAAGGCCCAGTGGCTGATCGGCGCCTCCACCGTGCTCCAGGCCGACCTCGGGGGCGGCCGGACCTTCGAGCCCGGCATGACCGTGTACCGCGTTCCGGGCGGCGAGACGGCGAAGCCGGCGTTGCTGCCGACCCCCTCCGAGCTGCAGCGCCAGCGGATGACCCACGGGCAGATCGCCCCCGTCCTGGACGAGCTGCTCCGGGGATGGGGGGACCATGGGGACTGATCCCCGGCCCGTTCTTGCGTTCCTCGACCGCGTCCCGCCCGGCGCCCGCGGGGGGGGGGGGGTGCCCCGGCGGGGGGGGGGGGTGCCCTGGGCGCCGAACGCGGGGGCCGGGGGCGCCCCGCCCGCGCCCCGCCGGGGGCGCGGGGGGGAGGGCTGTACACCCTGCTGGCGGTGGTCTTCACCTGGCCCCTGATCGCGGCTCCCTGGAGCACCACGCCCGGCGAGTACTTCGATATCTGGGGCTGTCTGTGGACCGGGGACTGGTTCCGTCGTTCCCTGGTCGATCCGGACCTGCAGATGTTCCGCTCCGAGGTCACGGGGTACCCCTTCGGGATCCCGATCCGGCAGCTGGACTCGTGGATCTGGGCCGCCCTGTCGATCCCGCTGACCGCGGTCCTGGGGACCGTGGCGGGGCTGAACGCCTTCGTCCTCGGCTGCCTGGTGTTCTCCGGCGCGGCGCTCTACCTGCTGGTCCGCCGGGCGGGCGTCTCCCACGGCTCGTCGCTGGTCGCCGGCAGCCTCCTGCTGTCGTCGGCCTGCGCTTCCGCCCTGTTCAGCGAGGGGGCGGTCTACCTGTTGATGACCGGGTGGATCCCCCTGTGCGCCCTCTTCCTGCTGGACGCCCTGGACGGCAGGGGGCGGCTGGCCTGGCTCTGGGGCGGGCTCTGCCTGGCCGCGGCGGGCTACACCAGCGGCTACATCGGGGTGTGCGCCGCCATCGTCTGTCTGGCGCTGGCCCTGGCGTCGCCCCAGCGCCTGTGGCGTCCCCGGGTGATGGCGCGGCTCGCTGCCTTCGTGGCCGTGGCCACCGTGGCCCTTACGCCCCTGATGGCGGCCAACCGGGCGGTGATGTCGGGGGAGAGCATCGCCATGGACCGCTTCGTGGTGGAGTCCGACGGCTCGACCCGGCGGGAGAACAGCGACTGGCTGGCCAACGTGCCCCGGGACGCCTCCACCCTTCGTTCGCTGGTGGTGCCCCCGGGGTTCAATCGCTCCGAGTCCCCCACGCCCCGCGAACGGACCAGCTACCTGGGTTTCCTCCCCCTGGCGCTGGGGATCTTCGGCATGATCTGGCTCCCCTGGGCGGCGCGATTGCGCTGGGGCGCGCTGCTCGCGGTGGCGCTGGTGCTGATGTTCGGCCCCGTGCTCCAGTGGGACCACCCGCCCTTCGGTCAGCCGGTGCCCCGGGAGCCGGCCCTGCCCATGGCCTGGATCTACCACTGGCTCCCCGGCGCCCAGGTGTTCCGTTTCCCCTACCGGTTCCTGATCCTGGCGCTCCTGGCCCTGGCGGTGCCCGTCGGCCTGGGCCTGGACCGGATCGGCGCCAGGTTACGCACGCCCCTGCGCTGGGCCGTCGCGGCCGTGGTCCTCGCGGAGGTGCTGCTGGTCGCCGGTGGACCGGTGGGCAAGCCCGTGCACCGGCTGGGGGCGACCCCCTGGTACGAGGGCATCCGGGACGCGGGGGGCGGTGGAGCGGTGCTGGAGGTGGGCAACGAGAACCTGCGCTGGAAGGCCCGCCGCCTGTTCGGCCAGACCGTGCACCGCCGCCCGGTGGCCGACGAGTTCCCGGTCTACGTCTCCCTCCCCACCGCCGGCCTGGCCCGGGCCCTGGTCGCCCAGCGCATCGCCCACGCCGAGGGCATCGGCACCCGGCAGCTGTCCCCGGAACGGTTCCGCGCGCTGCTGGACGACCTGCACTACGACTGGATCGTCCACCACCACGGCAGCTTTGCCGAGGACGACGCCCTGCCCGACGCGGAGCGGCGGCGCTGGACCGAGACCGCCACCGAGGTCCTCCGGGCAGACTTTGGAGCCGGTGAGGAGTACGAGGCCGGCGTGACCGTCTACCGGGTGGTCGAGGAGCTACACGGGGGGCCGAAGATCCTCGATCCCCCCACCGGGAATCAGCGCGACCGCATGCTCAACGGCCACGTGGTGTCGGTGTTCGAGTCGCTGATGACCGGGGAGGGCGAACGGCTCACCCCCGAACAGCGCTGCCCCGAGTGCGAGGACGTCGAACCGAACCCCTAGAGCTTCCTTCCCGAATCCCCGAGCCAGTCGGATGGGTGGCGTTTCCCGAAAGGCTATTGGGAGGCCGCGGGCGCTGGTTCGGCGGGGGCGGCGGGTGCGGGGGCCGGCTCTGCGGGGGTATCGGCCGCGGGCGCGGGGGCGGCTCCGGCGGGCGCCTCGGCGGGCGGGGCCGGTTCGGCGGGGGCCACCCCCGCCCGGGAGTCGGCCCCCACCACCACCGGGCAAACCGACCCCACCCCCCCCGCACCCGACCCC
>CAZITQ010000048.1:0-25351 GCA_964542165.1 uncultured Rickettsiales bacterium | reverse complement strand
GGGGGGGGGGGGGGGGGGGGGGGGGGGGGGGGGGGGGGGGGGGTGGGGGGGGGGCCTCCCGGGCCGGGGTGGCGGCCCCCACCTCGTCCGGGCTGACGGACCCGTCGGCCGGCGGTCCGTCCGGCGCGCTGGGTGGGGTGTAGTCGTCGGCGTTGGGGTCCTCGTCCAGCATCGTGATCTCGATGCCGGTGACGTCCACCTCGCCGATCTCCACCGCCAGCACGGCGCCGATGGGCTCGCCGGGATCGGGGCCGTTGGCGTTGATGTCGATGAAGCCCACGACATCGACGGTGCCGAAGCCCTTGGGCGCCTGGACCTCCCAGGCCCCCAGCCCGTCGAGCTTGGTGGAGTGCACCACCCGCGCCTGGGGATGGGACCCGCCGGACACCTCCTGGACGAAGTCGATGTAGATCTCCCCGGATCGGGCTCCCTCGTACGCCAGGGTCCCCGAGATCTTCACGGCCTTGCCGGCCGGAGCGTCGAACTCCGATGGCGGCGCGTGGCCGCTCCCCGGAGGCAGACGGCCGTCCTCGGAGCCCGCGGCGCCACCCCCACCGCCGCCGCCGCCGCCGCCACCACCGCCGCCGCCGCCGCCGCCGCCACCACCGCTGGCGGAATCTCCCGCCGGCGGGGCCGGGCAACCGGCGACCAGGGTTCCCACCACGATCAACGTCCACAGCGTTCGCGTCATCGTTCTCTCCCGTTGTCTGGGCGCCGACCAGCGTACCTGAGGAGGCGCCTCGATCGCCAACCTCTGAACCCGCGAGGGGCTCGTTCTCAGCCCTCGAAGGTCTCCATGAAGGCCCTCAGGCGGGTCTCCGCGGGGCCGTCCGCGTAGGAGCGCGGATCCGCGTGATCCGCGTCCAGGACCAGGGCACGGATGCCCTCGTCCGCCAGGGCCTCCTTCAGCTCCAGCTGGCCCACCGAGTAGGGCTTGCACGAGCGGTCCGAGTGGAAGAGGACCCCCTCACATTCGTACTCGCGGGCCATGTTCCGGATCAGATCCAGCCGGTGGGCCAGGTCCCGGTTGAGGATCACCATCGAGTAGGCCCCCGCGAGACCCTCCCAGGGGTCCTCGGTGTCCATCAGGGTCGCGGTCTCGGCCCAGGCGTTGGTGTAGGTGGCCGCGACCATGGCGAAGCCGTTGTCCGCCAGCAGCGTGGACAGGTCGCGCATCCGGAACCACACCGGGAGGTTGTCCCACAGCAGTCGGTAGCGCTCGTCCTTGACCCCGCCGATGCCGTCCCGGGCCCGCTGCTCCAGCTCCGCCTTGAGCACCCGGTAGTACTCGTTGCAGGCCTCGGTCCCCCGCATGGTCACGATGGGGATCATGTGGATGAAGCCGTCGAAGGCCGTCCAGGGCGCCGGCCGCGATCGGTTCGTGGCCAGACACTCGCCCCACAGGGTGCAGCCGTCCCGGGCGCGGAAGACGGCCTCGGCGAAGGCGTCCTCGTCGAAGGGTCTGCCTGCCACCCGCGCCGCGACCTGGGCGTACTCCCTCAGCTGGGAGTTCACGTACTCCAGGTGGGACGGTTCGGGCTCGCCGAACACGTAGGGCGTGTCGATGCAGACCAGGGGCACGTCCAGCTTGCGGGCCAGCTCGCGGTACCAGTACAGGACCGTCTGGCAGATGTTGGTGCAGGTGACCAGCAGGTCGGGGGGGGGGATCCGCCCCACCGGCGTCTCGCCCGAGAGCAAGGTGCCGAAGTCGATGCGCGCGTAGGAGCACAGGTCCTGGGAGTAGCCGGCGTCCTCGGCCACGGCGATGGGTTCGTGGGAGGTCTTGCCCGCCCCGCAGATCGCCCCGTGGTTCTCCGGGTACACCAGGTAGTAGCCCAGGGGGCGGAGGACCTCGATCGGGGCGCCGCTGGTGACCCACGCGACGGGAACGGCGCCGTCGGCGTAGCGCCCGGAGAAGTAATGGGACGTGCTGATCTCCCGCAGCAGCCGTCCGGTCTCCGGGGAGGGGCCGAGGGGGGTCGGCCGGGGCTTGCGCTTGCGCTTTTTCCAGCTCGACTGGGCGCTCTGGACCTTGGCCAGCGACGGGCCCACCAGCCCGCGCATCACCTCGTACTGGGCCCTGCGAAACACGCTCACGAGATCATCTCCACGAACGCCTCCAGCCGGGTCCGCACGGGCCCGGGCAGCTCCCTCTCCACCTCGGTGTCGATCACCAGCAGCGGGATGCCCTCCTCCTCCATCCGGTCCTTCAACGCCGGCACGTCGAACAGCTCGGGTTCGCAGAACCGCACCACGTGCACCACCACCCCGGCGGCGCCCGCGTCCCGGGCCAGACGAACCAGGTGGTCCGCCCGGGGTCGCATGTGCACGCCGGTGGTCGAGCAGGGCGGCCGGGCCGCGAGTCGGCGGGCGGCCAGCTCCATGGGCGGGCCGTCCAGGGCCGGGTCGAGCTGGGACAGCCGCCGTCCCGTGGAGGCGTAGTCGTCGGCCACCACCACCGCGCCGGCCTCCTCGAGCACGTCGAGGATCGACATCGGCTCGGGCACGATCCCCGACACGAGCACCCCGGGTCCCTCGCGCTTCGTCCCTTCGCCCCGACGGGCCATCGCCGCCTCCAGATCCGCGAGGTGGTCCGCGGCGGGCCGCCACCCATCCTCCCTCAGCAGCCCCATCAGCTCCCGCTCCCCCTGGGGCAGCTCCCGCCGGTGGCGGCGGAGGTCCCGGTGGGCGGCCTCGATCCGCCGACGGATCTCCAGCGCCTGGGACAGGCGATCGTCGTCTTCCGGGCGGTCGAACCGCTCGGACAGCTCCCGCCGGAGGCGCGCCAGCTCGGGACCCAGGAACGCCGCCGCCGCGTCCGGATCGGCCAGGCGGGGCAGGTGGAGGTGGAACACCGACCCCCGATAGCCCGCCAGATCGGGGACCAGGGAGGCCAGCCCCATCATCGAGTCACAGGTGTTGGGGAACAGCAGCCCGTCCAGGCCGGCGATTCCCCCCCCGTCGATGAAGGCCATGGCGTTGCGGACCAGGGAGCAGACGTAGGTCTGGATCCGCTCGCTCGGGCCGTCGGGCAGCGGCCCCGGGGGGCCCCAGAGCTCGATTCCGAGGATGTCGAGGGACTCGAGCAGCTCCCGTGGATAGTGGATCGGCAGGACCGCGAGGGCGGGTAGACCCTGCTTCCGGTGGGCGTCCAGGACGTCTTGACGGGTCATGGCCGGGCATCGTAGCAGACAAGGGCGGGCGCGCGGACGCCCGGGCGCGGTACGATGCGCTGACGGAAGGGCAGCGAGCGGAGGGTATGGACGGTCAGGCGGCCGACGGAGGCGGTGCGAGGCGCTGGCGCGAGCGGCTTCGGCCCCACCTGCGCCCGGCGGGGATCCTCGCCCTGGGGGCCTCCCTGCCCATCGCCCGGGTGCTCGTCGATCCCTTCGGATCGTTGCCGGGGCACGCCACCGGGGACGTCTACAAGCACGCCTGGCCCTACTGGCACACCGTGGCCCAGCTCTCGGCCGGGACCTGGCCCCGCACCGAGTTCCTGGCCGCGCCCGAGGGGGGCGTGCTGCTGGACGTGATGTGGATCCCGGCGCTGATCATGGCGCCGATCACCGCGGTCTTCGGCCCGGTGTTCGCGGCCAATCTGTGGGTCTGGCTCTCCCTGCTGGCCACAGGGGTGGCGACCTACGCCCTCGCCCGCCACCTGGTGCGCTCGACCAGCGCGGCGGTCGCCGTCGGCCTGCTGGCCCAGACCCCGGCCTGCCTGGTCAGCTACGGCCTCGCCAGCGGCGTCCACGAGCGGCTGGCCCTGTGGCTCTTCCCCGCGGTGATCCTCATGCTCTGGCGCTCCCGGGAGTCGGGGGGCTGGCGCTGGCCCCTGGCCCTGGGGCTGACCCTGACGCTCGGGGCGATCCACTGCCCCAACTACGGGTTGTTCGCCTGCCTGTTGCTCGCGGTCGCGTTCCCGGTCGTGGCCTGGCCCGCCCGGGGGGAGGGGATCGCGGTGCGCCGTCTGCTACCGGCGGTGGCGGCCATGGGGCTGTCGCTGGCCATCGTGGTGCCGACCCTGCAGTGGATGATCCTCCAGCCGGATTTCCTGGCGGACGTGGGGACCCAGCGGGTCGAGTTCAGCACCGGCACCCGGGCGGTGTACGAGGCCGCCTCGATCCCGGCCCTGCTCGACCCCTTCACCTCCCAGGCGACGGTCTCCCAGGAGTACGAAGACGAGATCTACAAGGTGCCCTACGTGGGCTGGGTGCCCCTGCTGGCGACCCTGGTGGGGACGGTCCTGGCCTGGCGCAGCGGCCGCCGCCGGGTGGCGCTGCTGGCCTGCTGCGGACTGCTGTTCGGCCTGCTCGCCACCGGACCCTCCTTCCGCTGGGGCGAGTCCGGAATCTCCAATCCCCTCTTCCAGCTGCTCGTCCGGGCGGTGCCGTTCTACGGGAGAACGCCGGGGATCTGGCAGCAGGTCGCCGTGCTGGCGACCGTGGGCGGGCTCGGGGTCGCGATGGCCATCGCCTCGCTGGCCTCCCGGCCCCGCCGCCGGATCCTCGCCGGTGCGATCGTGGTCCTGGCGCTGATCGAGCGGAGTTTCGCGCTCCCGGTCCCCCTGGTGGCCGAGACCGCCGACGCGCGGGTCCCCGAGGCGTACTCGGCGGTGGGGGACGAGGGCGCGCTGGCGGAGATCCCCCGCTTCTGGCAGTACCGCCACCTGACCCCCGGCCCGGCCTTCCTGGCCCAGACGCGCCACGAGCGCCCCATCACCTTCGCCATCGACTACGGCCTGTCGCCGTGGGACGGCGTGCGGGTGCTGATGGACTGCCAGACCCGGGACTTCGCCCTCTCCGCCGGCTGCATGCGCCAGGGGGGGATCCGCTGGGTCGCGGTGCACCGCAACCGCTTCATGACCCGGGAGGCGGGCGCCACCTGCGCCCGGGGATTCGGCTCGGTGGCCGGCGCCCCCGTGGCGGACGACGGCAAGCTGGCGATCTTTGACCTGACCCGCCTCGAGCGCCTCCCCCCGGCGGACATGTGCGCCCAGGCCCTGGACCGGGAGTCCACGCGGCGGTTCCAGGATCGGGAGGAGCGGCGGGAGCGGCCGGAGGGGCCTTGAGGGCGCCGGGGCGGCTCAGCTCACCCGTACGCCAAAACGATCCGTGTACGGCTCGAAGCGCTCGTAGATCTCCGTGACGTCGAGCCCCCACTGGGCGGCGCTGTACACGTGGCGGCCGGGCTTGTCCTCCCGGGGCTGGGCCAGGTAGTTGCGCATCGCCCGGTCGTCCTCCTCGCCATGCTCCATGCCGAAGTGGGCCTTGATGTCGCGCACCGCCTGGACCGGATCGCGGGTCAGGCTGTCGAAGTTGCAGTCGAAGAACCTCTCCTCGCCGACCCGCTCACGAACCTCCATGCCCCGGGTCACGCCCGTCAGGAAGCGGTCGGTGATGTGTTCTCCGATGTACTCCGAGTGGATCCTGCCGAACCACGCGCGGCGGGTCAGCGAGATCATCGAGGAGTACGAGGCGATGCAGCTGATCGGGTCCCGGTGGGGCCAGACGATGCAGGCGTCGGGGAAGACCTCCAGCAGGGCGTCGAGGAACCACAGGTGCTCGGGGCACTTGAGCACGAAGCGCCCGGTGGGGTGCCAGTGGGCCAGCGCCTGGAGCATGCGGCGGAACTCCCGGTAGGGGCCGGTCATGTTCTGGCGCATCAGGTACTCGCCCCAGCGCACCACCCCGTTGGCCAGGTCGTTGTTCATCACCGCGAACGTGTTGCACATCAAGAACCAGTCTTCTTCCGGAGTGTCGGCCTTGATGTCGTGGACCACGGGCATCTCGGGGGCCACGGTCTTGGCCACCGCGAGCACCTCCTTGGCCTTGCGGATCCGCTTCTTGCGGTCCACCTCGGGGTCGTCGTGGATCGGGACCGGGCTGTACAGCTCCCAGAACTTGAGCGCGCGGTTCCCCTCCTCCAGCGAGAGCAGGTTCTGCAGCAACGTGGTCCCGGTCCTCGGGAAGCCGACGATGAAGATCGGACGCTCGATGGGGATGTCCTCCACGTCCGGATGTCGATGGATGTAGTCCTCGATGCGCAGGCGGTTGGAGACCGACGCGAAGGCGGTCTGGCGCAGGGCGATCTCGCCCAGGGGGGTCACGCGAGCGGCGTCGGCGTAGCGAAAGAGGCGCCGCATCAGGTCGATGAACGCCTCGTCCCCCCAGTCGTCGAGACCGGTCTTGCGGCGCGCGGTCCGCAGGACGGAATCCACGTCCAGCTTGCCGAAGGGCAAGCCGAGCCAGCCCGCGAAGCCCACGGCCGCGTTGACCAGCCTGAGGGTGGGGGCGATCTCCAGTCGGTTGACGGTGTATTGCGGATCCAAACCACACTCCGGTTCCCCCGCGGGGGTGCGAGGACCCCTTCATACCCGAAGAGCCGGGGGGAATTCCATCGTCTCGCGCACAGGTGGGGGACGGCGGGGGATCAGCGGCGGCGCCGGAGCCAGACGGTCAGGGCCAGCGCGGCCGCGAGGGTCGCCAGGGAGATCGCCGCGCCGGCCCGGAAGCGGACGGGTCGGTACCTCAGGTCCACCTCCACCGGTCCTGCCGCCCCCAGCTGCACGGCGAGCAGGCCATCGGCCGAGGTCACCTCCCCCGCGTCGCTGTTCCACTGGGGGTGGTGGGTCTGGTTGAGGACCAGGAGGTCGGGCCGCAGGGGCTCGGCGGAGAGGCGGAACCGGTTCGGGCCGACCTGGAGCACTCGAGCGCCACAGTCGTGTTCCGCGCACCAGACCTCGCCCCGGTAGTCGGGGTTGGGGCGGTATCGCCCCTCGCCGATCCCGTAGATCTCGCGCCCCTGGGGGAGGGGATCGAAGGGCAGGTCGGCCGGCCGGTAGATGGTGCCCACGCCCCGCAGCTGGTTGCGGTAGACGAGGAGGTTGCCCTCGTCCCGGTCGCTGGACCCGCCCCGGGCGTGCCCCACCCCATCGCCGGCGTCGATGGCCTGCTGGACGAAGACCTCGTCGATGGATTCCAGGGGCTCGAGCCGGGTGTCGAAGGCCGCGGCGTTGCGCCGGCCGCTGTGCACCGTGGGCCACACGAGGGCGGCGGCGGCGAACAACCAGGCCCCCCGGCGGACCCAGGCCGAGGGTGCCAGGTCCGCCAGCGCCTGGAATCCCGCCCCTGCGAGCAGGCAGCCGGACCACACCAGGCCGAAGCTCAGGTAGCGCACCGAGCCGTGCATGGAGTGGAACCCCGGCAGCTGCCACAGGGCGTGGAAGCCGTCGACCACGCAGTTGGGGCCGAAGCCGAACCAGGTGAACAGGACCCCGAGCACGAACGCTGCCCGCCCCCCCGGGGCCAGGCGGTGCAGGCGCAGGATCGCCACGAGGATCAGAAGCAGCAGCGGCAGGCCGAGGCCCATGTAGCCGAACTCGGCCTGCACGGTCATGCCGTCGTCCCCGTAGACCCCCGCCATCGGCACCGCGTGCAGCCCGCAGCGCAGGTACTCGAGGATGGAGCCGTACCACTGGTCGCCCCAGGCCTCGGGATAGGTGGATACGGTGCGGAAACCCCGGTCCCTCAGGTAGCCCAGCATCGGCAGCAGCTTGGCGGCCGCCAGCCCGGCACCGGTGGCCAGCACCACACCCAGGCCGACCAGGCGGCGGGGGGGGAGCGCCTTCTCCACGCTCTCGGCCGCGGCGAGCACGACGAGGATCAGCACCAGGACCAGGAGGCCCAGGTGCAGCTGGGCCGCCGCCACCGCCACCCCCACAGCGGCCCCAAGCAGGCGCAGGGGACGGCGCGGCCCCCCCGTCAGGACCGCCCAGGCGACCAGGGGGAAGTAGGCGTAGAGGCAGGACTCGTAGTACCCGACCACCAGCCGCGACGGCACCCAGCCCGCCGCGGCATACGCGCACCCGGCGAAGGCCGCGAAGGGGGGACGCAGGCCCGCCCGATCCCGGGCGAGCAGGGCGATGCCCGCGGCGCCAAGGGCCAGGGACAGCAGCACGCTGACCTTCATCCCCACCGCGTGTCCCAGCAGCAGGCAGGGCAGGAAGAAGGGGGACAGGGTTCCGTCGGAGGGGTGGGCCAGCTGGGGGAGGCCCCCCTGGAGCCAGGGATTCCAGTGGGGCAGGGTGTGCCAGCGCAGGAGCGCCAGGCGCGACGAGGCGTCCAGCTTCGCGCTCTCGAGCCAGTCGTGGGAGCGGAAGGTGTCCCCGCCCACCAGCGCCAGGGGATCGGCCAGCAGAGGGGCGCAAACGGCCACGGCGAGCAGGGCCGGGGGAATCACCAGCCAGCGCCGCAGGGGGTCGGGATCCCTCACGATCAGCCCCGGGAGAGGATCCCCGTCAGGCAACCCAGGGCGCCCGCCGCCTTGAGGTACTCACCCACCTCGGCCTCCACCACATCGACTCCCGCCTCCTCCAGCTGCCCGCGGACACCGGGGCAGCCGGCGGGCATCAGCACCCGGCGCGGGGCCAGGGTGACGAAGTTCAAGCCCCGCCCCTGGTCCAGCTCCTCGCCGGGGGGCAGGGTCAGGGTCTCGACCCCGTGGGAGGCCAGGAAGACCTTGAGCCGGGAGGGCGCACGGCCACCGTGCAGGGCCGCCAGGTCGCCGTCGATCAGGTTGACCACCCCCAGCAGGTGCTGGACCCCCTGGGGCATGGGCACCGCCCGCGCCCGCACGCCCAGGGTCGCCAGCAGCTCCTTGAGCTCCACGAAGGCCTCGTCGTTGGTGCGCAGCCCGACGCCGACCATCACGGTCTCGGAGTCCAGCCACAGGGCGTCGGCACCCTCGAAGGTCGACCGCCCGCGCAGCGTGCGCAGGATCGGCACCCCGGCGCGGGTCAGGGCCTCGGCGGCGAAGCGCTCCTCCCCCGCGCGCTGCAGGGCCGCCGGTCGCGCCAGCACCGCGCCTTCGGGGGTCATGAAGAACAGGTCGCGCATGAAGATCAGGTTCGGCGGCGGGGTCCGCTCCGAGCGGAAGCTGTGGACCTCCACACCCTCGGCCCGGTAGGCCTCCGCGACCCCCTCGGCCTGGGCCCGGATGGTCTCCACGTCGACCCGCTCGAGCATGAGGTGGACGTCGGGATCCTCCTCGAACTCCAGCTCGTCCCCGGGCTCCGCCAGCAACACCGCCTTGAGCGGCGCCACCTCGGAAGACACGGCGTAGGGGCTCCAGGGCGCCCCCTCGGCGATCTCCTCGCCGTGGGATGCCGTCCGCGGCCGCCAGCCGGGGCCGCCGTGGGTCGCCGCCTGGTCGAGATCAGGTCCAGGTGTCGGGGTCGAGGGCATAGCCGAGCCGCTCCATGAGCTCCAGGGTTGAGGGGGTCTGGACGACGGGTTCCAGCAGATCCGCCTTGTCGAACCAGCGGCGCAGGCGCGGTCGGGAGGTCGCCATGATCGGGGGTAGCCCGTTCTCCACCAGCCGTCCCAGGTCACCCCGCAGCGGCACGCCGAGCCACGAGGCCAGCCGGGCGAAGGTCGACCTGCGGACCTCCAGGCTGCCCACGGCGTCCTCGAAAGGCAGCCGGATGAAATCGGCGCCGCTGCGTTCCAGAAAAGACAGGGTGGCCCGGTGGGCCGATTGCCACTGGAAACCGCAGACCTCGGCCAGGGGCCGGTCGACCCAGCGCTCCCAGCCGGGGGGGAGGTCGAACTTCCACCAGTCGGCACCCCACCCGGGGTAGCGGTCGCTGTAGCCGTCGATGGCCAGCCGGTCCGGCAGCCGGTGGGCGAAGAAGCCGCGGAAACGCCAGCCGTCCACCAGCCCGTTCACCGAGGCCGCGGCGTTGCGGGTCAGATGGAACACCCGCAACCGGGCGTTGGGGAAGAGGGCCGCCAGGAACTCCAGGCGGTACACGTTGCTGGGGGTCTTGATCACCAGCGGCTTGTCCAGGTCGTCCTCGGTCACCAGCCGCCAGGGGGTGATGGTGACGAAGGGGGGCTCCTCCAGCACCACCGGCGCCGGGGGGGCGTCCGAGGGTTCGACGCCCGGGTGGTGGGCCCGGATCAGCTCGGGCCGGATGTCGTAGTACCAGGGGTTGACCGCCGGCTCCACGGTGCGCGCCCGCTTGAGCAGCAGGGTGTGGAAGAGCTGGGGATCGGGGAACGAACCCGGAAGCCAGCCGTGCACGTCCCGGGCCTCGTCCAGGACCTCCCGGGTCCAGGTCTGGACCTGGTCCTCGGAGAACCGGGCCTGGGGCCACTGGGCGGTCAGCCGCCAGTGCAGCTCGCGGGCGAACTCCTCCACCTCGACGTCGTCCGTCAGCACCCGGGCCGGGGTGCCCGCGTCGCAGGCGAGCAGCTGGCCCAACCCGCCCGGGTCGCCGAGCCCCCCGGGTCCCAGTCGGTCCGAGCCGGTGCCGCTCCAGGGGTGGGCGAGCCCGGCCAGCACGAAGAACAGGTTCACCTCGGCACGGAAGTGGAGCAGGTCCGGGCTGTGGCGGAGGATCTCGGCCACCACCGACGAGCCTCCGCGGGAGGAGGACGACAGCACGACGACCTCGCGGATCCGCTCGCAGAGATCGGGGATCGGTGGGCGGGTGCGCGACCGGAGGATCAGCAGGCGCTCCCGGGCCTCCTCGGCGAGATCGGAGGGCACCGGATCTACTCCGGCTTGCGGACCGAGAAGATGCACCACCGCCAGAGATCCCGGATCTCGCCGGTGGGGAGGATCTCGAAGGGGTGGATCCGCCGGGCTTCCTGGGGGGCGTTGGCGAACAGGTCGCGGATCTCGTGGCGGTGCAAGGGGGTGGTCTCGTGGGTGTCGATCCAGGTGTCGATGGACTCCCACTGCAGGTACTCGGTCATCTCCAGGTCGACGAACCCGGTGCCGTGGAGCAGCGACCGGAAGTCCTCCTCCTGGAACATGTTGAAGATCAGCGGCTGCTTCTTCTTGAAGATGCGGTACATCCAGACCGCGTCCTCCTCGCCGTAGGGGAGGATCTGGCCGGTGATGAACTGCCCGCCGGGCTTGAGCACCCGGTAGATCTCCGAACAGGGGCGCTCGGGCCACGGCAGGATGTGGAGCACCTCCCGGGTGCACACCAGGTCGAAGGACTCGTCCTCGAAGGGGATCTCGTAGACGTTGCCCCGGACCACCTCGTCCAGCCGGGTCTCGGCGTGGGCGACCATCTCGGGGGTCAGGTCCAGGCCGATCACCCGGTCGACCTTGCCCTTGAACGAGGCGCCCACCACGCCGGTCCCGCAGCACACGTCCAGGGCCACGGCGCCCTCACCCATCTTGCACAGGTCGGCGTGACCCTTCAGCAGGTCCTCGTCGGTGATCCACAGGGCCGAGTCGTGCCAGTTGCGCGAGCGGATGCCGAACTGCTGGGTGTAGACCTCCTCGTTGACGGAGGTGGCCACGTTGGTGAACCGGGCCCGGTCGCTGGCCCGGCGGGCTGCCAGGCGGGCCCGGGAGGCGTCGAGCGCCCGGCCGACGATGGTCGCGGCGACCTGGGAGTCCTCGCGCAGGATCCGGCTCAGCTGGTCGGCCACGATCCGCGCCACCTGGTGGCTGACCTTGCGGATGGTCAAGCGGGTCTTGGTCTGGCCCTCGAAGCGGGGGAGGTTCATCCCCAGGGAGAGCACCGCGGTCAGCCCCTCCATGATGTCGAAGGTGGTGATCCGCTCGCCGTTGTCCGCCGACAGCATCCCCGTCTCGGCGGCGTAGTCGTTGATGGTGTGGGTCAGGGCCGTCTGCAGGCCCGAGACGTGGGTGCCGCCGTAGATGGTGTTGATGCTGTTGACGTAGCTGTAGACGTGCTCGCCGTAGTCGGCGGTCCACTGCAGCGCCAGGTCGAGTTCCAGATCCGAGCCCCGGTGGCGGATGTGGATCGGTGGGGCGTGCAGGGGCGTGCGGGCCTCGTTGAGGTGCTGGATGAACCCGAGGATTCCGCCGTCGTACTGGTATTCGTGGACGCTGCCCCGGCGACGGTCCTCCAGCCGGATGGTGACCCCGGGGTGGAGGAAGGCCAGCTCCTGGAGTCTGCGGGCCAGGACCTCGTAGGAGATGGACGTGGTCTCCTCGAAGATCCGGGGATCGGGCCTGAACCTCACCCGGGTGCCCCGCTTGTCCGCCGCGCCCTCGTCCCGCAGGGGGGTGAGGATGCCGCCGCGGGCGTAGCGCTGGCGGTAGTGCACGCCCCCGCGCCAGATGTCCACCTCGAGCCACTCGGACAGCGCGTTGACGCAGGACAGTCCGACCCCGTGGATCCCCGCCGGCCGGTAGTAGGAACCCTTGCCGAACTTGCCCCCGGCGTGGAGGCGGGTCATGACCACCTCGAGGGCGGGGATGCCCTCGTCCGGGTGCAGCTCGACCGGGATGCCCCGTCCGCAGTCCTCCACCGAGCACGACCCGTCCTCACCCAGGATCACCTCGATCCGGGTGCAGTAGCCGGCCACCGACTCGTCGATGGAGTTGTCCACCACCTCGTAGACCAGCTGGTGGACCCCCTCCTGATCGGTGGAGCCGATGTACATCGCCGGGTTCTGGCGAACCGCCTCGAGGCCGGGCAGCACGGTGATGCTCGCGGCCACGTACTCCGCGGTCTGCGGGGCCTCCGCCTCGAGCTCGTCGCTGTCTTCGAAGGGCCCGTCGGGGAGCTCGTCGGGAGGCTGGGGATCGCGACTCACGGCTCGTCGTCCTCCACCGCCTCGCGCAGGGACTCCGCCGCCGTGGCCAGACGATCCACGTGGGCCCGCTTGATCTTGGTCAGGGTCTCGAACCACGACGCGATGTCGGTGAAGCCGTCCTCCCGCGCCCGGGCGGCCATCTCCGGATAGATCCGGGTGAACGCCAGGGTCTCGGCCGCGATGGCCACCGCCAGGTTGCGGTCGGTCTCGCCGATGGGGAGGTCGGTGACCGGATCCCCCGCCTGCTTGAGGTAGTCCAGGTTGCCGTGGGCGTTGTGCAGTCCACCCTCGGCGATCTCCCGGAACAGCTGGGCGGCGTCGGGGTAGCCCTCCACCTCGGCGATCTTGGCGAAGTAGAGGTAGCGGTGGACGGTGCCCGATTCGACGGCAAACGCCTCCTTGAGGTCGTCTTGCGTGGGCAGGTCCTTGAAGTCAGCCATTTCGTACCCCGGCGGGGCATTTTGGCAGGATCGCTAGGCGCCTGCCATCCCCATTCGCTGGGCACCGCTGACCGCCAGCCGGCCCCCCGCGTCCACGGCGCCCGGCGCGCCGCTGTGTTCCAGCGTGAATCGTTCGCTGCCCGGGCACAGGGAGGGACCGGCGGAGCTGAACTCGGAGCGCCAGCCCTCGCCGGCGTAGGCCACGGCGTGATCGGAGCCGTCGCTCGCGTTCGGGTGGAAGTACTCGAAGCGTTCGGGCCAGTGGTCGAAGCGCATCACCGGCCCGGGCTGGTAGGCGTCGTACATGCGCTGGAACGCGCTGCGCATCACCTGTTCGGGCAGCCCGTTGACGTTGAGGAACTCGTCCTCGTGCAGCGACTGCTCGGTGGCCAGCCAGTTCAGGTGGTCCACCTCGCTGCGGATCACGCCCTTGCGCAGCATGTCGTGGTAGACCGGCGTCCCCGGCAGCGCCTGCAGGTACTTGACCCGGACCACGTGCTGGAACTCCTCGGCCCAGGACGCCATCCGCCCCAGCACCTCGGGGTTCTCCCCGGGCAGGCCCACGATCAGCAGCGCGCCGAAGCGGATGCCGGCCTCCTGCGTGCGGTGCATGGCCCGCAGGCTGATGTTCTCGGTGGTGGGCTTGTGGACCTCCTTGAGCGCCGCTTCGCCCAGGGACTCCACCCCGTACAGGATGATGTCGCAGCCCGCGGCCTGCATGGCCGTCAGCCGCTCCTCGTCGGCGAACGAGCAGCGGCACATGGAGGTGAACCGCACGTCGTACTGGCCGATGATCTCGCACATCTCGACGGTCTGGCGGGCGTCCTGGTTGAAGGTCAAATCGGCGAAGAAGCAGAAGTTCACCCCGTACTGCTCCTTGAGCCAGCGCATGTCCCGGTCGAAGGTCTCCGGCGACTTGGCGCTCACGCAGGGGGTGGTCCGGAAGCAGAACCGGCAGTCCATCCGGCAGCCGCGGCTGTACGAGGTGATCACCTGGGGCTGCAGCCCCCCCGGCCCGCTGGCCTGGGGCCACAGATCGAGGCGCATTCGGGGCAGGGAGTCCAGATCGGGCATCTGCCCCCGGGGAGCCGTCTGCTCGATCTGACCGTCGCCTCCGCGGTACCAGACCCCGCGGATATCGGGTAGATCCCGGTCCAGGCTGCCGTTGCTCACGCTGTCCAGCAGCTCCAGGATGGTCAGCTCGCCCTCGGAGATGACGGCCACGTCGGTGCCGGTGTGCTCCATGAAGACCCGGGGCACGGACGTCACCAGGGAGCCGCCGCAGATGACCTGGATCGAGGGATCGGCCTCCTTGACGCGTTCGATCACCTCCCGGGTGAAGGGGAAGTTGTCCTCGAAGGTCGAGATACCCAGGACGTCGGTCCCGGCCATGATCTGCCGGTAGGCCGCCTCCACCGGATCCGCGGCGAAGCGCACGTCCACGATGCGGGTGGGGTACCCGGCGTTGTGGGCCACCGTGGCGATGTAGGTGGCGCCCTCGAAGGGCGTCGTCAGGTAGTACTCCCAGCCCCGGGGCATGGTGAAGGGGGAGTGGCCCACCAGCACGGTGAAGCGGGGCAGCGAGCTGTCGGCACCCAGCGGCGTGACGTCTTGCTCGCGCATGCGCGCCATGAGCGCGGCGTCGGACGCGCGATCGGCGGTGGCGTAGAGTTCGGGGGCCAGGGAACGTCGTTCGGCCATGGATTCTCCGGGATCCAGGATGCGATCCTCGCGGTGATACTATGGCCCGACGGCCGCGCCGACAAAAGGAAATGACTCCAGACTCCGCCAGCGCCCCCATCTTCATCCTCGGCACGGAGCGCTCGGGATCCAACCTCCTGCGCCTGATCCTGCACGCGCACCCGAAGGTGGCCGTGCCCCACCCGCCCCACGTGCTGCGCTATTTCGCGCCCCTGGAGCCGGGGTACGGCGACCTGGCCGACCGCTCCGTCCGGACGCGGCTGGTGGACGACGTGTTGCGGCTGTTGCGGGTCCACATCCACCCCTGGGAGGTGCCCATCGACCGGCGCAGGCTGATCGACGAGGCCGACCCTCCCGATCTGCTCGGCGTGTTCCTGTCCCTGTACGACCAGTACCGCGACGGCGTGGGCAAGGCGCGCTGGGGGTGCAAGAGCACGTTCGTGATCCACCACGTGGACCGGGTGCGCGCGGCCCGGCCCGCCGCCCGCTTCCTGTGGCTCGTGCGCGACCCGCGGGACGTGGCCGCCTCCTCCCGCCGCTCGGTGTTCAGTCCTTTCCACCCCTACCTGACCGCCCAGCTGTGGCGGGAGCAACAGGAGCTGGGGCTGGGCCTGGAGGGGCGCCTGCCCCGGGGGTGCCTGCTCCGGGTCCACTACGAGGATCTGCTCGCGGAGCCGGAGGCGACGGTCCGCCGGATCTGTCACTTCCTGGACGAGGACTACCTCCCGGAGCTGCTGGCGTTCCACCGCTCCGACGCGGCGCGCACGGCCAGCGCCCTGTCCGAGGACTGGAAGAACACCGCCCGCCCGGTGCTGCGCCACAACAGCGGCAAGTACCGCCGACACCTCTCGCCCGGGGAGGTCCGCCTGGTGGAGACCGTCGCCGGCCCGACCATGGGCACCCTGGGGTACGCGATGGACACCGACGGCGGGGCGTCGCTTCCGGCAGGGTTGCGCGGCCGCGCGGGGGTGCGCCTGGCCGACGCCCGGTGGCGGGCCGGGGTGGAGCTGCGATCCCTGCGGACGGACCGCAACCACTGGCGCCGATGGACCCGGGACTCGGTGATGGCCTGGCTGCGCCTGCGGCGCGGAGGCCTCAGCGGCGAACGCCGCGGGCGAGGATGAACAGCATCCGGTCGATGAAGTCCCCGTCCCGCTCCTCGAGCTCGTGGGACGTGCGGAAGGCGTCCGAAGCCCCCCGGTAGACGGCGAAGGCCTGCCGCTGGCGATCCGCGGGGATCGACCCCTTGCCGAGCCAGTTCTGGGCCGATTCGTAGGTGGGGTAGCGGACCACCTGGTCCACGTCGAGGCCGGCGTCCCGCAGCAGATCCGGCTGGTCGTCGGGGAGGAAGTAGTTGAGGCGCACCGGGTTGCGCAGCCGCTGGATCTCGAAGGTCTCGTCCCGATCGTCCTCGCCGTAGGCCGACAGGTGCAGCAGCACGACCCGGCCGCCGGGGCGGACCACCCGGGCCATCTCGCCCACGGCCTTCGGCGCGTCCATGAACTGGATCCCCTGGCGGCAGACGATGGCGTCGAAGGTGGCGTCCTCGAAGGGCATGGCGTGGGCGTCGTCGACCACCAGCTCCCGGTAGTACTGGCGCGAGGCCTCCATCATCGCCGGTGTGTAATCCAGGCCGATCACCTCGGCGCCGGTGGGCGCCAGGGTCTTGCCCAGGATGCCGGTCCCCGACGCGACGTCGAGCACCCGCTCGCCCGCCTGCAGTCCCAGCAGGTCCAGCATCACCTCGCCCAGGCGGTCGTCGGAGACCCAGGACGATGAGCTGTCGTACTTGGGGGTGCGGTTGGAGAAATACTCACGCATGGAGTCGAGGGAGACCTTCATCGAGACACCGTCGTTGGCAGGTGGCGCGTCCGGCCGCGCCGGTCCGTGGGGGGAATAGCATATTCTCTGGTAGGATGCCCGCTCGCAGATACGACAGGAGGTCGCGATGAGGAAGCTCTCGATGGGGTGGATCGTGCTGTCCGTACTGGCGCTCGGTCTGACACTCACCGCCTGCGGTGGCGACACCGGCGGCGGCGGTGCCGGGGGGGCGGACACCGGCGCCGGAGACCCGGCGTCCGGCGACGCGGGGGCACAGACGGGTGGGCTGAACCACGGGGGCTTCGCGGACTACAACGTCGTGCTGGTGAGCTTCGACGCGGTGGCGGCCAAGCACGTGGGCGCGTACGGCTACCCCAAGGACACCACGCCCAACCTGGACGCCATTGCCGGCGACGCCTTCCTGTTCGAGCGCTGCGTGGCCGCCGGACCGTGGACCGTGCCGTCCACCATGTCCATCTTCACCGGGCTCTACCCGACGGTGCACCAGGTGCTGAACAAGTACACGGTCGCGGGACCGGCGATGATGGTCAACACGCGGCTCAACAACGCGATCCCCACCATCCCCGAGCACCTGGGCCAGCAGGGGTACCGGCTGGTGGCCTTCACCGGGGACGCCGGCGCCAACGGTCGGTTCGGCTACGACCGGGGCTTCGAGACCTACCTGGACGACGTGAAGTTCGGGGGGTTCGACCACAGCGTCCCCGCGGCCCAGGAGTGGCTGCGGGAGAACGCCGGGTCGAAGTTCTTCATGTTCCTCCACGGCTACGACGCCCACGGCCAGTACGACCCGCCGGACGGGTACCGCAACGTGTTCGTGGACGAGAAGTACTCGGGGGTGATGAAGGGCGGCAAGGAGGAGCAGGGGGAGCTGCGGGAGCTGGGGCTGGCCAACAAGTTCAAGCCCGGGTCCGACGGCGAGGCGGTGCTGGAGATCCACGACAAGGACTTCGAGTTCCACGCGGCCCTGTACGACGAGAAGATCCAGGACGCGGATGCCCGCTTTGCGGATTTCCTGAAGACCCTGGACGAGCTGGGGCTCCGGGAGAAGACCATCCTGGTGATCACGGCCGACCACGGCGAGGAGTTCGGCGAGCACGGGTATCTGGACCACGGGCCGACGCTGTACGACGAGCTGATCCACGTGCCGCTGCTGGTGCAGATCCCCGGTTACAAGGGCGCCCGAGTCACCGATCAGGTGCGCAACGTGGACATCATGCCCACGGTCGCGGATCTGCTGGGCCACGAGCTGCCCTTCATGACCCACGGCACCAGCGTGCTGCCGCTGATGCGGGGCGAGGAGCAGGAGCTGGTGGCCTACTCCGAGACCGACTACCGCCTGTTCACCCACAAGCGGGCGATGATGGACGCCGACGGGCGCTACAAGTTCATCCTGACCCTGGAGAGCGGTCGCAAGGAGCTGTACGACCTGATCGAGGACCCGGGGGAGACGAACGACCTGGTCGATGCCCAGCCCAAGATCGCCTACGAGATGGAACAGAACCTCCGGGAGTGGATGCTCTCGATGAATTCGGATCCCGAGGCGTTCCGCAACCGCAAGGACTCCATCGAGGAGCACATGATCAAGGAGTACTGAGCCTGACCACGGGTCCGCTCCGTGCCGGACCCCGCCCCACCCCATGAGAGATCTCCTCTCCGACCGCTCCTTCCTGGCCGCCGTGGTCATCCTCTTCGCCGTCAACCTAGCGGTGGCCAACGGGACCACACCCCTGTTCGATCAGGACGAGGCGGCCTACGCCGGGTTCGCCCACACGATGGTCGAGACCGGCGAGTGGCGCGTGCCCTCCTTTCTGTGGTCCGACCCCCACCGCAAGCCGCCGCTGCACCTGTGGGCGATGGGCGCGAGCATCGGCGTCTTCGGACCGACCCCTTTCGCCGTCCGCCTGCCCACGACCTTCGCCTACGTGGCCACCTGCCTGATCCTGGCCCTGTGGGGCGCGCCCCTGTTCGGCCGTCGACGGGCCCTGGGGGCCTGCCTGGTGATGGCGACCTCCCTGCTGCCGGTGTTCGGCAAGATCGCGCTCACCGACGGGCTGTTGCTGCTGGCCCAGACCGCCGCGGCCCTGGCCCTGCTGCGGCACATGGACGGCGGGGGCCGGCGCTGGGCCCTGGCCCTGTGGGCGGCCGTGGCCGTCGGGCTGCTGGTCAAGGGACCGCCGGTGCTGATCCTGGTGTTCGGGATGGGGGGGGTGCTGGCGGTGTTCCATCCGCAGCGGCGCCGGCTGCTCTCCCTGCACCCCTGGCTGGGGTTGCCGCTGGCGATGCTGCCGCTGGTGGCCTGGGGCGGGTCCACCTGGGCCGTGGACGGGGGGGCGACCGTCCGGTGGATGATCGACTGGTACGTGCTCCGCCGGGCCGGGGGGGCCGTGTTCGGCCAGACCGGCCCGCCCGGGTACTACGCGCTGGTCTTCGCGCTCCTGTTGCTGCCGTGGACGGCCTTGATGCCGGCGGCGTTGGTGAGGATCTCGCGGGGCATTCGCGCGCGCGATGGCCTCGCCGTCTCGCTGGCCGCGTGGATGGCCGCCGGGTGGCTGGTCTACGAGCTGCTCCCCAGCAAGCTGCCCGCCTACGCCCTCGGCGCCGCCCCGGCCCTGGCCCTGGCGGTGGCGGACGCGGGCCTCTCGGTCGGCGAGACGGGGAAGTCCGGCTGGCTCTTCCGGGGCGGCTGGATCGGTCAAGGGCTGCTCCTCCTCGCCCTGGGCGGGCTGCCGGTGGCAGCGGCTCTCACCGTTCCGGGCTTCGACTCGTGGGCGGTCGCGGCCGTCGGCGCGGGCTTCCTGGGCCTCGGGGTCGTCAGCTTCGCGATGGCGGGCCGCGCGGCCGGCTCCACCGGGCTCAAGGTCGCCGCGGTGGGGACGATGGGTGTCTTCTTGCTGGTCTGGGTCGCCGGATTGCCCGCGGGTCGCCCCTTCTTGGCCACGACCGCGGACGTGGCCGCGCGGGTGACGGCTCTCGCCGGTGACGACGGTGAGGCGATCTTCGCGCGCAACTTCCGGCTCCCGAGCCTGCCGTTCTACCTGGGCGCGGCGGGGGTGCCGTACCGTGAACGGGGAGCGGACGAGGACCTGGTGGAGCGGCTCGCGGGTCCGGATCCGGTCGTGGTCGTGTTCGACGGGCCGGGGTACCTGGAGGTCGAGGCCGGGCTGCCCACCTCGGACCTCTCGGTCGAGGCCCTCGCCGGCTGGATCCCGGACAAGGGGATCCCCATCCGCTACTGGATCGTTGCCAACAGGGGGTCGGATCCCGCAGAACAGGGGCGCGGGGGAGAACGAGGGGAGGGCCCGGAGCGCGGGCCGCGACAGCCATGAGTTCCAAGGGGACCGAGGAGGGCGCTCGACGTCGTCGCCGTCTGGCCACGATCGCCCTGTCGATCCTGCTCGCCGTCGGCCTCTTCGCCGTCATGGACGGCCCCCAACTCACCCTCGCCCTGGCCACCGGGTCCCTCGAGGAACGGGGCATCGACCTTCGGGACCACACGGGGGACCTGGACTGCGGTGAAGGGTCCGGCTGCCGCAGCGGTCCGCTCACCGCGATGACCCTCAACGTCCTGTGCCGCGATTGCCGCAGCCGGCACCACGACGAGTGGGAGGTGCGGCTCCCCCATCTCCGGGAGGCCATCGAACGGCACGACCCGGACCTCCTGGCCCTGCAGGAGCTGGTGGGACACGAGGACGTCGGCGATCTGCTGGGCGAGGACTCCCCGTACGAACGGGTGGTTCACGAGTTCGGACCCTGGATCTACGCCGACGCGGCGTTGCTGTACCGTCGCGATCGGTTCGACCTGCTCGACTCGGGGCAGATCTGGCTCGGGCGGAGCCCGCGGGTGCCCTTCGGCCGGGCCTGGACCCCGATATCCGTGCCCCGCTACCTCAACTGGGCCCTCCTGCGGGAGCGGGAGCGCGACTTCCCGCTGCTGTTCGTCACGACCCACTTCGACAACAACGCCGAGAACAAGATCGCCGCGGCGGCCTTGCTGGCCGACACCCTGCGGCCCCTGGCCCCCAACGTGCCCCTGGTCGTGGCCGGGGACTTCAACACCGACCGCGGATCGAACCGCTACGCCGTGCTCCGCGGGAACGAGAAGGTGGCGATCCTGCACAACACGGCCGACCTGGCGCCGGTGCGGGAACAGGCGGGCAGCGACGCCGAGCTCCCCGAGGAGGATGGCGCGCGCCGCTACCTGGACCCGGAGCGCCTGGTGGACCACGTGTTCGTGGGCGGCGACGCCGAGGCCCAGGTGGAGCGCTGGATGCTGGACGCGCCCGTGTACGGGCCCCGGGACCGGCGGCCTTCCGATCACCCGGGCATCGTCACGAAGTTCGAGCTGGTGCGCTGACCCCCGCTACCACTCCCCCCACCAGGGAACCCAGATCCGCTCCGAGGAGACCCGGAGCTCGACGACACCGGCGCCGAGGTCGACCCAGTCGCGGGTGACCCGGGCGAAGGTGGACATCTCGCACTCGCCGCAGGAGGGGATGGCGAAGAGTTCGGTGAGCTCGGCCGGGATGGTCAGCTCACCGTCGTCCGCGGTCTCGCACAGGATGGTGGTGAGGCTCGCGGAGCCGTGCCAGCCGGTGTCCATCTGGATGCGGATTCGCCCGCCGGCCTGGGCCCCGTCTTCGGGCTCCCAGGACAGCTTCATGTCCTCGCCGGGAACCAGGATCTGGGCCCACTCGTCGGCCTGGAGGTCGGCGACGCCGTGGGCGGCGAGGTCGAGGGCGGGGGTGTCGCCTCCCGACGAGGTCACCCGCACCTCGGCGCCCGGCTCGAAGCTGTCCGCGGGCAGGTCGTACAGGGCCGCATAACGCCCCGTGTCGTCCGGCTCGAGGGTGACCGGCTCCGTCAGCCCGGTGATGGTCAGGGTGCCGGTGGGGGCCAGCTCGGGATAGGGCTCACACACCTCGTCGATGCACAGGTACCCCACGTCGCAGGGGGGGTCGCAGAGCCAGGACTCGGTCCGGGCGCCGTCGAGGACGCGGCAGTCCCCCTGTTCGGCGACGACCTGCTGGGTCGAGGGGATCGGGGTGGCCCAGAACTCGGCCTGGATCAGGGTGGCGACCACCTCGTCCTCGTGCATCCGTTCGGCGATCCGGATCCAGCCGGAGAGCTCGGTGGGCAGGGGCGGCTCGGATGCGGTGGTGTCGTCGTCGCCCGCGGTGTCGTCGTCCCCCGTGTCGTCGTCGTCCCCCGTGTCGTCGTCGTCCCCCGTGGCGTCGTCGTCTCCAGGATCGTCGTCGTCCGTCGCCGGACAGGCCAGCATCCAGCAGAGCGCCGGCACCAGCGCGAGCCAGGCGAAACCGAGGCGCGGAAACGTGTTCATGGCGGCCTCCTCCGGTCCATCGTAATCCCCGCGGAGGACGCCGGCGAGGACATCGGGTCGTCCTGTTCGCTGGACTGGTTTATAGTGTAGAGCCCAAAGGGCACGTGGCGGAGGTACACAGATGCGTGTTCACGCGGGTCCCGGATGGTTGCTGGCGGGTGTGATGGGCCTCCTCCTCGGAGGGTGCGGCCAGCAGATCGGCATCGACGACGACGTCTTCCCCGACGACGACGACGACAGCGCCGCGGACGACGACGCAACCGGTGACGACGACGACACCTCGGCGGGTCCCGATCCGTCGATCGTCGTGGATCCACCGCAGTTACTCGAGTACGGGTCCATCTGCGTCGGGACCCCCACCACCGAGCAGATCGCGGTGGTGAACCTCGGCGACGGGCCGCTGGTGATCACCGAGCTGGTGTGCGACATCCCCATCGTCGGGTACACGCCGTTCTCCGGTAGCCTGGTCGCCGGGGGCGCGCCGCTGATCGTCGACGTCACCGCCACCTGCACCCAGGCCGGTGCGGTGGAGGGGCCCTTCCGGATCGTGAGCAACGATCCAGCCAAACCGGTCTACAACGTCGTGCTCCTCATCGACTGCATCGCCTGCTGATGAATCCCCTCGTCGAGGGCGGCGTGCTCAACGCCCGCGGGGAGTGGATCGCCCTCAGCCACCACCCTGCCCAGCGTCCCGATGGCGCTCCAGCCGCCCCGCTGGTCGTCCTCTGCCACGGCATGCTCGCCCACCGGGGAGGCAAGGTCCGCCGCATCGCGGAGGCGCTCCAGTCCCGTGGGCTGTCGGCGCTGCGTTTCGACCACGCCGGGTGCGGGAACTCGCAGGGAGCGCGCGATCCCATCACCGTCGACCGGCGCCTGGACGACCTGGAAGCCGCCCTGGCGTGGGCCCTGGAGGGGCCGTCCAGGGGAGCGGAGGTCGCCTTTGGCGGCTCCTCGATGGGCGCCGCGGTGAGCCTGGTGGCGGCCGCCCGACACGGCGCCCGGGCCTGGGCCGGCATCGCGACGCCCCTGGACGCCTGGGAGGGCGTGCGCGATGCGGCCGATGGGTATGGCGGGGACGCGCTGGTGGTCTGGGGAGACGAAGATCGGGTGGTCCCGCCCTCCAACTCCGCCTGGCTGGTCGAGCGGTGGGGAGCGCGGGCCCGCAGCCGGTGTTTTCCCGGTGGGGGACACCGGTTGCACGAACACGTGGACGAGGTCGCCGCCGAGCTGGCGGATTTCTACCTCCGCGTGCTCCGGGCGTGAGTATCGGTCCACCCCCGAGGTTGCGCTTGCACCCCTCCGTGCCAATCCCTATAAAGCGGTGACCGGGCACGGCGAGGAACGCCGGGAACGAGCCCGCTGGAGGAGACATGGCCGTCACGAAGGAAGCCGTCGAAGCCGTCATCGGCGATATCCGCCCCCACCTGCAGGCCGACGGAGGGGACATCGCCCTGGTGGACGTCACCGACGAAGGAATCGTCAAGGTCCGCCTCCTGGGCGCCTGCGCGGGCTGCCCCGGCGCGATGATGACCCTCAAGATGGGTGTCGAGCGTGTGCTCAAGGAGAAGGTCGACGGCGTCATGTCCGTCGAGGCGGTTCCGTTCTAGCACCCCGAATGAAGAAAACGCGCTGGCGCGTCGTCTCAGCTTTCACGACGAACCGACGATCGTGGAGGCAAGACGATGAGCGCGATGTCCCGAGCAATCCTGGTCCTCTCCATTCTCCTGCTGCCCGCCACCGGCGCGTGGGCCGCGGGCAAGTACAGCCGAACGACCGAGGCCGGCGTGTCCGCCCCCCGGGGCGAGCGCGTCACCGTGAACCCCGCCGCCCGTCCGTCACCCGCGGAGCTCGACACGACCGCGGTGACGCTGCTGGAGGAGGCCTCCGCGGATGACCTGACCCCGGCGCAGATGTCGGCCCTGGCCCGCGAGGTCCAGCGGCTCAAGGTGGTCCGGGCGAAGCTGGAGTCCGACGGGTCGTTCTCCGACCGGGACGCGGAGAAGCTGTACCGCAGCACCGTCAAGTCCTGTCAGAAGGTGATGACGCCCAACTCCGTGCGGATCGTCGTGGGGACCGCGTCGGTCAACGCGAGGAGCGAGAACCTGCCCCGGCAATGACGTGGGGCCCGGGGTTCCGGCGTCCCGTACCGATCCCCGACGATCCCCGCCCGCCTTTGCGGTACCATCCCGGCGATGGAATCCCTCCGCAAGACCTACATCCTCTCGCTGGCCATCGCGCTGCTCGTGCTGATGCTGTTGCGGCCGCCGATGACCCTCCTGGGCTGGGCGGGGGTGGGGATCACCGTGTGTTCGCTCGCGGCCATGGCGGCCTGGGCGACGGGCGTGACGGCCCTGGGTGGACGGGTCTGGCTCGGCTGGTTGGCCCTGCAGATCGCGGTGGACGTGATCGCGGTCACCGGGGAGATGGGCACCGTCGGCCTCACCTCGTCACCGGGCGGCACCGCGCTGGCGGTCGCGGTCAGCGGCCTGATCCTGCTGCCCCTGTACCTCGCCCTCTACCGGCTGGGCCGGCGGCGGTTTCCCCGCCGCGACGCGCCCCGGGACGTCGGCGGGGAGGACGGGTGATCCGCCACTGCGCCGATTGTGGCGCGCCCTTCTCCCTGGAACCGGAGGAGGAGGACTGGTACCGCCGGGAGGGGATGACCGTCCCCAAGCGCTGCACGCGCTGCCGTGCCCTGCGCAAGGGCACCCGGGATCGATACCTGACCTGCTGCTTCTGCGGGCGGACCTTCACCTATCCCCGGGAGCTGCAGCTGTACGCCCGGACCTACGCCTGGGGGGAGCCCCGGCGTTGCATCGGGGGGTGCGAGGGGGGCGGTGGCGAGCCCGAGACCGGGGAGGAGCGGGCGATGCGGGAGCTGCTGGAGCGGCTGCGCGATCGCCGCACAGGGGGGGACGCTCCGCCCATCGAGGCCATCCTCGGCGCCCCTGCCCCCAGGCGCCCTCGCGCTCGCGGGGCGCCCTCTCCCGAGGAGCTGTTCAGCGGGCTGGAGGACGACGGTGCCGGGGCCGACGATCGGACCACGCTCGCGGGGGACGTGGAGCGCTTCCGGGGGGAGCGCGCGGATCCGGAGCAGCTCTTCACCGGGCTCGGCGGTGGGGAGGACACCTCCTCCAACGGGGGGAGAGGCAAGCGGAAGCGGAAAAAGAAGCGGCGGCCGAAGCCGCGCCATTGACTCTGATCTGAGTCACTGTTGTAGCATGCGCCAGACTCCGCCTGTGGCATGATGATCCCGAGGTGAACCGATGAGAACGCTCTCGACCTGCCGATGGCTCGTCCTGTCCGCCGCGTTCGTGTTTCTCGCGACCGGCTGCCCGCCCGACGACGACGACGACGTGACGGGGGACGACGACGCCTCCCAGGACGACGACTCGACCGGGGACGACGACACCAGCGGGGACGACGACACCAGCGGGGACGAC
>CAZITQ010000047.1:0-46335 GCA_964542165.1 uncultured Rickettsiales bacterium | reverse complement strand
CCGGGTTGACGTCCGCGTCGTTGTCGTCGCAGTCGTCGAGGTTGTCCACGTAGCCGGTGGGCTGGTCGCAGTCGGTCTGGGTGGCGTTGGCGTCCCCATACCCGTCCTGGTCGGTGTCCGCGTACCAGATGGTCCCGTCGATGGCCTCCTCGTCCACGTCCCCGTCGCAGTCGTCGTCCTCGCCGTTGCACAGCTCGTCGACGCCCGGGTACTGGTTCGCGTCGCCGTCGTCGCAGTCGTCGTCGTTGTCCACGTAGCCCGTGGGCTGGTCGCAGGCCTCCTGGCTGTCGGCCGGATCTCCGTAGCCGTCCTGGTCGGTGTCCGCGTACCACCAGGTGGCGTCCACCGCTTCCTCGTCCACGTCGCCGTCGCAGTCGTCGTCCTCGGCGTTGCACAGCTCGTCGGCGCCGGGATTCACGTCCGCGTCGTTGTCGTCGCAGTCGTCGCCGTTGGCCGCGTAGCCCTGGGGCTGGTCGCAGGCCACGTCGGTCACGTTGGCGTTGCCGAACCCGTCGTCGTCCAGGTCCAGGTACCAGGTCTCGGCGTCCGCCGCGTCGTCCTCGTCCACGTCCCCGTCGCAGTCGTTGTCCGCGCCGTCGCAGACCTCTGTAGCGTCCGGATTGATCGCCGCGTCCGTGTCGTCGCAGTCGTCGTCGTTGGCCACGTGGTCCTGGGGCTGGTCGCAGGCCTCCTCGGTCACGGCCGGATCGCCGTAGGTGTCCCCGTCCGCGTCCGCGTACCAGACCGTGTCGTCCGCCGCGTCCTCGTCGATGTCCCCGTCGCAGTCGTTGTCCACGTCGTCGCAGACCTCGGAGGCGTCCGGGTTGATCGCCGCGTCGGTGTCGTCGCAGTCGTCGTCGTTGGCCACGTGGTCCTGGGGCTGGTCGCAGGCCACGTCGGTCACGTTGGCGTTGCCGTACCCATCGCCGTCCTGGTCCAGGTACCAGGTCTGGGCGTCCGCCGCGTCGTCCTCGTCCACGTCCCCGTCGCAGTCGTTGTCGGCGCCGTCGCAGACCTCGGTGGCGGCCGGGTTGATGGCCGCGTCCGTGTCGTCGCAGTCGTCGTCGTTGGCCACGTAGCCCTGGGGCTGGTCGCAGGCGTCCTGACTCACCGCGGGGTCGCCGTAGCCATCCCCGTCCGAGTCCGCGTACCAGGTGCCCTCGTCGATGGCGTCCACGTCGACCTGCCCGTCGCAGTCGTCGTCGACCCCGTTGCAGATCTCGTCGGCGCCCGGGTTCACCGCCGCGTCGTCGTCGTCACATTCCTCGCATGCGTAGTAGCCGTCGGCGTCGGCGTCCGGCTCGCTGTCGGTGTGGATCCGCAGATACACCGCGTTGGGGGCGACGTGGATGAACCCGCTGCCGTCCGCGGGGGGTGCCCCACCCAGACCGTCCTCGACGATCGCGGCCTGGTGCTCGCCGAAGGAGTGGGCCGCTGGATTCGCCGCGACGGTCTGCAGCTGCCAGCCCACCGGGTCCGCCGAGTAGAACGCGAACACGTAGTACATCCCCGACTGGAGCGTGTAGTCCATCGCCCCGGATTCGTGCCAGGCCCAGCCGCTGGCATCCGAGGTCGAGACCGTGGACTCGACCAGCACGTAGCCGCTGAGTTCCGCCGAGCTCTCGTACAGCCCGAAGACCAGATCGGTGCCCGGGGATGCATCGACGTAGGCGTCGAACGCGGCCAGCTCGGCGGCCTCGGTGGCCAACCAGCGCCCTCCGCGCAGGCCGTCGGCCATCTGCAGATCCAGGTCGGGCGTCTCGTTGGTGTCCGTGGTGTAGGAGTAGCCCAGCCCGTCGCAGTCGTTGTCCACCCCGTCGCAGACCTCGGGCGCGCCGGGATTGACGTCCGCGTCCGTGTCGTCGCAGTCCTCGCCGCCGCAGGCCTCGTCTCCGTAGCCGTCACCGTCCGCGTCGTCGCAGCACTCCGAGTTGGCGGTCGCGGGGGTCCCCAGATCCCCGTCGCCGTAGGCAACGTCGGCCTCGCACCAGTTGCCTCCGTCGTCGTTGTCCCCGTCGATGAAGTCGGGATCCAGCGACATGGACGCGCCGTCGGGGTCGGGCCAGTCCGCCCCCCCGTCCCAGTGGATCGAATCGACGATGGTGCCGTCGTGATCCAGGTAGATCTCGTCGTCCGAGTTGCCCAGCGTGAAGCCGCTGTAGTCGTAGTCGACGGGCAGGCCGCCATTGAGCCCCTGATCGTCGTTGGCCCCCAGCACGATGGCCGCGCCCGCGGGCACGATCAGGTCCCCCGAGACGAGGAAGTCGTCCGAGCCCAGGTCGTAGACCCACAGCCCGTCCAGGTTCAGGTCGACGTTGGTGTCGTTGTAGACCTCGAACCACTCCCCGGCCGCATCGCCCACCGCCGCCGGGTTCTGCATCACCTCGGTGATGACCAGGGCACCGTCGGGCAGAACGCCGTTGTCGTAGTAGCCGTCGCAGTCGTTGTCCTTGCCGTCGAGCACCTCCGTGGCGCCGGGGTAGACGTCCGCGTCTCCATCGTCGCAGTCGTCGTCCTCGCCCTCGGGGCAGGAGACGTCGCCCGGGTCGCCGTAGCCGTCGCCGTCCAGATCGGTGCAACCCCCATCGACGTTCCAGAAGAAGTTCACGAAGTCGCCGGGGACGTAGACCAGGAAGTCGTCGTTGTTGGGCAGGGGCCCGTAGCACTCGAAGTAGAACTCCACGGAGCCGTCGTCCCCGTGGTACTCGCCGGGGATCGTCTCGCCGAACACGTCGTTGTTGCCGTCGGCCCCGATGTAGACCATCGCCACGGTCGTCTCGGTGTTCCACCCGTCCGTCGTGTAGGTGAGGTCACAGCCGTTGCCCACCGCCGCGGGGTAGATCTCGATGTAGACGTCGTGATCGACCGCGTCGTCGTCGACCGTGTCCGCATTGCCCTGCCCGTTGGTGCGGCCGATGGAGAGGGGATCGAGGTTGTCCGCCCGCTCCACGAGGAGATCCCCGACGAAGATGTACTGGCCGTTGATGTCGTCCCCGTACGCCTCGCCGCCGTTGGCGTCGTCCTCGTACGTGATCGCACCGGCGGGCGCCGCCAGCGCCAGCAGTACCGTCGTCGTCGCTGCGCAGACCCCCGCCCGCCGGAGTGCGTCGCCCGCGACCTTCACGTGATCCGTCCAACCTCGCATCGTCAGCATGCCTGGCTCCTCTGGAAAGTCGGGGGGACGAGCCTCCCGCGCACGAAAGAGTAGCAACAATTGCGCCCGCGGGCGCGCCCGAACCGGATCGTCGGTTCGTATGTCGGGGATCCGGCGATCAGGAGGCGAGGCCGCGGGTGGAGAGGCCCGAGCCCTGGCCCACCCCCCAGCCCGAGGACCGGACGTGGAGGAAGGGATCCTCGGGTACCGCCTCGGCCAGCAGCACCGTCCGGTCCTCGCCGAACCGGATCTGCACCTTGTTCTTGTGGACCTTGGCCGTCACCGTGCCGGTGCCGTAGATGTGATGGTGAACCCGCTCGCCCACCGTGTACACGCGTCCCGGGTCGTACTCGGTCCGCCGGGTGAGGTGCTCCAGACCCCGGTGCACCTCCGACCGCACGAACCTCAGCTTGTGGTCGTAGTAGATGCGGGCCACCGTACCGGGGCGCTGGTGCAGGTGCTCGTCGAGCTGTCGGAACAGCCCCGCCTTGTGCTCCGTGCCGCTGATCTCCAGGAGCTTGTCCAGCACCTCGAGGGTGCGCTCGCGCACCACCATGCCGCGCCCTTCGGGGCTGCGGCAGAACGAGACCACCTCACCCCGGGCGATGCTGTCCTCCAGCTGCTGCAGAGCGACCAGCAGCTCCGAGGGCGCGGTCTGCAGGTCTCCCCGGTGGTATCGCAACACCGTGGTCGGGTGCATCCCGACCTGCTGGGCCAGGTATCGATACAGGAACTGCTGTTCATCCAGCCCCAGGGCGTGCTGGATCGAATCGATGTGCTCCCGGACCCGTTCGGCCGGCACCCGGCTGGAGCGGTTGCGGGGCCGCACGGCCTGCCCCGAGTCGTCGTCGAGCCCGCTCACCTCTCCCTTGCGCACCTGCTCCAGCAGCTCCTCGACGCAGCGGTGGAGCGTACCGTTGGCGGTCCCCAGGAAGCCGTGGTGGTAGCGCAGGACCGTCGTGGGGTGCACGCCGGCCCGGTCTGCCACGTGGCGGTAGAGGCGGTAGGGGCGCTGCAGGTGGGTCAGCTCGATGATCTCGTCGAGGGCCCGGGCCACGTCCGTGGCCGCGACGCGGCTGGGGGCAGCCCGTGGGGACCTCCGCAGGCCTGAGTCGTCGTGGTCGTTGGCCACCGGGGTTCGTGGGGCGGGGCGCCGGTCGACGGGCGGGGCCGGAGAGAGACTCATGATGCACGTCCTCTGCGGTCGACGGCGGGGCGTTCCGCCGCCGGCCGCGAGGGGAGCGTGCAAAGTCCGCGCCAGCTTCTTCCGCGAAAAACCCCATAGATTCCGTCGGGTTCCTGGAGGCGCCGGGCTACGGCGTTGCGAATCCGCAACATCCCCCGCCGGAGACCGTTGCGTCCATGCAACCTACGCCGGGCGTTCGGGGGGGTTCACGCCGAGCTTCTTCATCTTCCGCCACAGGGTGGTCTTGTGCATGCCCAGCTCCCGGGCCGTGGCGGCCCGGTTGTAGCCGTTGCGCGCGAGCGCGGCCTCGAGGAAGCGCGCCTCGAGCTCCGCCAGGGTCCCGGCGGAGGACGGGCGCGTCCGCCGGCCATACCTCTCCCGCAGCTCCGCCGGGAGGTGTTCGACCTCGATGCTGCCGCTGGGACAGACGATGAACGCGTACTCGATCACGTTCTCGAGCTCCCTCACGTTCCCCGGGAAGTCGTGCTCCATCAGCAGACCCAGCGCCGAGTGGGAGATGTCCTGGATCTCCTTTCGCCGCTGCTCCCGCAACCGGGTCAGGAAGTGATCGACCAGCAGCGGGATGTCCTCCTTGCGCTCCCCCAGCGGGGGCACGCGCAGGCGGACCACGTTGAGTCGGTAGTAGAGGTCCTCCCGGAAGGTCCCCTCCTCCACCATCCGGTCCACGTCCCGGTTGGTGGCCGCCAGGATCCGGGCGTCGGTCCGCACCTGATGGGTGGAACCGAGGGGTTCGAACACGCCGTCCTCGAGCACCCGCAGCAGGCGTACCTGCATGGCCGGCGTCACGTCGCCGATCTCGTCGAGGAAGATCGTGCCCCCGCGCGCCAGCGCGAAACGACCCGGCTTGTCCCGTCGCGCGTCGGTGAACGCCCCGGCCACGTACCCGAAGAGCTCCGACTCCAGCAGGGTGTCCGGCAGCGCGCCGCAGTTCACCGTGATCAGGGGCCCGGACCTCCGCGCGCTCAGCTCGTGGACGGCGCGAGCGACGAGCTCCTTGCCCGATCCGCTGGGTCCTTCGATCAACACCGTGGCCGGGGACTCGGAGATCTCGGGGAGGATGTCGAACATGGAACGCATGCGGTGGTTGCGGCTGACCATGCCCTGGAATCGGCTGCGCTCCATCTGCTCCTTGCGCAGCGCCACTTCGGCGGCCAGGTTGCGGAAGGTCTCCGCGCCGCCGACCACGACGCCGCGCCCGTCCCTGAGCACGGCCGTGCTCACGCTGATCGGGATCTGGGTGCCATCGCGTCTCAACGCGTAGACCCCCTGGTTGATCAGCGGCTCGCCCGATTCCATCGTCCGCCGCAGGATGCACCCGGACTCGCAGATGTTGGTGCGGAAGATCTCGCTGCACCGCGCACCCATGGCCTCCTCCCGGCGGACTCCGGTGATCTCCTCGGCGGCCCGGTTGAAGCTGGTGACGCGGAACTGGCTGTCCACGGTGAACACCCCGTCGGCGATGCTGTCGAGGATCGCCGCGGTGAACCGCTCCGGGGCGACGACGTCCCTGGGTTTTTCAGCCATGTTTCCTCCGCTGGACGCCAGTATGACGGGGAGTTGCGTTTTTGCAACCATCGACGGCGAGGGAGACCCCGCGAAGCCCCGGCTCGACAGGGCAAGCCCCTCCAGGTACAACGGGGCCCACCGCCTGGAGAACAGCGATGATCACCCGCATCGAGGTCGCGCCCCGCAGGGACGTGGCAGACGCCCGAGGCGCCGGCGTGCGCCTGGCGATCCGGACCTTCCTCGGGCTACCGGTCGACTCCGTGTCCACCCGCACGATCTACAAGATCGACGCGCCCCTGGACGCCTCCGAGCAGGAGCGGGTCCGAGCCGCCCTGACCGACCCGGTGACCGAGCGGTCGAGCCTGGCGAGCCTCGCCGGCGACGAACCGGACTGGGTGTTGCGGATCGGGTTCCGGCCCGGGGTGACCGACAACGTGGGGCGGAGCGCACGGGTGGCGGTCGAGGACCTGGTCGCCCGGCCCCTGGAAGACGACGCGGCGGTCTACACCGAGACCGAGTTCCACCTGCACGGTCCGGAGCTGGACCGGGCGAGCGCCGACCGGATCGGCCACGAGCTGCTGGCCAATCTGCTGATCGAGACCCTGGGGGTGATGAGCGGCGCGGAGTGGCGAGCCGAGGGGGCGGACCACGGCTTGCCGCGGTTCCCGTCGGCGGCCGAGCCCCAGGTGCGCACCGTCGATCTGTCCGGAAGCGACGACGATCTGATGCGCATCAGCCGCGACGGCACCCTCTCCCTCTCCCTGGAGGAGATGGCCGCGATCCGGGATCACTACACCGATCCCGGGCGCCGGAGCCGCCGGGGGGACCTGGGGCTGCCGAGCTGGCCCACCGACGTCGAGCTCGAGTGCCTGGCCCAGACCTGGTCCGAGCACTGCAAGCACAAGATCTTCAACGCCGACATCCGCTACCGCGAAGGTGAACGGACCGAGACCGTGCGGTCCCTGTTCTCCACCTACATCCGCGGCACCACCGAGCAGGTGGCCGAGCGGGTCGACTGGTTGGTCTCGGTGTTCCACGACAACGCCGGCGTCATCCGTCTGGACGACGAGCGGAACCTGGTGTTCAAGGTGGAGACCCACAACTCGCCCTCGGCGCTGGACCCCTACGGCGGGGCGATGACCGGCATCGTGGGCGTGAACCGCGATCCCTTCGGTACGGGGCGCGGCGCCGAGCTGCTGTTCAACGTCTGGGGGTACTGCCTCGCCTCCCCGTTCCACGACGGCGCGATCCCCGAGGGGCTGCTCCACCCCCGACGGATCCGCGACGGCGTACACCGGGGCGTCATCGACGGGGGTAACCAGAGCGGCATCCCCTACGGCCGGGGCTGGGAGTTCTTCGACGAGCGGTATCTCGGCAAGCCCCTGGTCTACTGCGGAACCGTGGGGTGGATGCCCCGGGAGGTCGGCGGCCAGCCCTCCGAGACCAAGGACGTGCGCGCCGGCTACCACGTGGTCATGGTCGGTGGGCGCATCGGCAAGGACGGGATCCACGGGGCCACGTTCTCGTCGGAGGAGCTGCACGCGGACTCCCCGGTCCAGGCGGTGCAGATCGGCGACCCGATCACCCAGAAGAAGATGACCGATTTCCTGCTCGAGGCGAGGGACGCGGGCCTGTACCCGGCCATCACCGACAACGGCGCCGGTGGACTCAGCTCGTCGGTGGGCGAGATGGCGACCCTCTGCGGCGGTGCGCGGATCGACCTGGCCGACGCGCCGGTCAAGTATGCGGGGCTCGATCCCTGGGAGATCCTGCTGAGCGAGGCCCAGGAGCGCATGACCCTGGCGGTGCCCCCGGACCGGCTGGACGCCTTCCTCGCCCTCGCCCGACGGCGGGAGGTCGAGGCCACCGTGCTCGGCGAGTTCACCGACGAGGCGGTGTTCCACGTGCTGCACGGCGGCGACACCATCGCCCACCTGGAGATGGACTTCCTCCACGACGGCTGTCCGACCCTGCAGCTGGACGCGGTGTGGGATCCCCCCGAGCCGAGGGAGCCGGCCGCCATCGAGCCTCCGGACCACGGTGACGCCCTCCGGGGCATGCTCGGCCGGCTGAACCTGTGCTCCATCGAGACCAAGGCCCGTCAGTACGACCACGAGGTCAAGGGTCTCAGCGTGATCAAGCCCTTCGTCGGGGTGGGCTCCGACACCCCGTCGGACGGGGCCGTGTTCCTGGCGGGCCACCGGGGCCGCGCCGGCGTGGTGCTCTCCGAGGGGATCCTGCCCCGCTACTCGGACCTCGACACCTTCCACATGGCCACCGCCGCGGTCGACCTGGCCGTCAGGCGGGCCGTGGCCGTGGGGGGGCGCGTGGGCCACATGGCGGCCCTGGACAACTTCTGCTGGCCCGATCCGGTCCAGTCGGAGCGGACCCCGGACGGCCACCACAAGCTGGCCCAGCTGGTCCGGGCCTGTCGGGGACTGCAGGCCGCCTGTCTGGCGTTCGACCTGCCCCTGATCTCCGGCAAGGACAGCATGAAGAACGACTCCACGCGGGGCGGGGTCAAGATCTCGATCCCCCCCACCCTGCTGGTGTCGGTGATCGGGACCATGGACGACGTGACCCGGGCCGTCTCCCTGGACGCCAAGTGTCCCGGGGACCGGATCTACGTGCTCGGGGAGACCCGGCCTGAGCTCGGCGCCGGGGAGTACCTGCAGTACCGGGGCGAGGAGGTCGACGGCGCCGGCTGGCTCGGCGGCCGGGTGCCGACGGTGGACCTGGACCTCTCCCGGCGCTGCTGCGAGGGCGTGGCCGACTGCGTCGCGCGTGGCCTGGCGAGAACGGTCCACGCCCCCGGTCCCGGTGGACTGGCGCTGGCCCTGTTCCGCACGGCGATGGGGGGCCGACTGGGGCTGGAGGTGGACCTGGACGCCCTGCCGGCGGATGGCCCGCTCTCCCCGGCCGAGGCCCTGTACAGCGAGAGCGGAGGTCGGTTCCTGCTCACCGCGGCCCCCGGGGATTCCGCGGAGCTGGAGCGGACCCTGGAGGGCCTGCCGTGGGCCTGCATCGGCCGGGTGGAGCCGTCCGAAACGAGGGCCCGGCTGCGCGTCCGCGCGGGGGACGCCGTGTCGATCGACGAGGACCTCGACGCCCTGGTCCGGACATGGAAGGAGACCCTCCATGACGTCTGACGTGCGCGCGCTGGTGATCACCGGCTTCGGACTCAACTGCGAGGCCGAGACCTGCCGGGCGTTCGAGCTGGCCGGGGCCGTCCCCGAGCGGGTCCACCTCAACGACCTGCTCGACGGCGGTCGGACCCTCGACGAGTTCCACGTGCTCGCCTTCATCGGTGGCTTCAGCTTCGGTGACCACCTGGGCGCGGGCACGGTGTTCGCCAACCGGATCCGCTGCCGGCTCTGGGAGCCGATCCAGCGTTTCGTGGCGGACGGCAAGCTGGTGATCGGCATCTGCAACGGCTTCCAGACCATGGCCAAGCTGGGGATCCTCCCGGGGCTGGAGGACGACCCCTCCGCCCGCCGCGTGGCCCTGACACGCAACGATCGGGGCAGCTTCCACGACGGCTGGGTGACCCTCGCGGTGGATGCGGACTCGCCGTGCGTCTTCCTGCGGGGCATCGAGCGCCTCGAGCTGCCAGTGCGCCACGGAGAGGGCAAGCTCGTCTTCGCCGACGGCGGGATCCGGGAGCAGGTCCTGGAGCGCCACCTGGTGCCCCTGCGTTACCTGGATCCGGCCACGGGCGAGCCCACCGACACCTTCCCCCACAACCCCAACGGCGCCGAGTTCGCGGCTGCGGGTCTCTGCGATCCCAGCGGCCGGATCTTCGGCTTGATGCCCCACCCGGAGGCCTTCCTCTACCCCTTCAACCACCCGCAGTGGACGAGGCGGCGATTGGAGGGCCCCCTGCCCGACCACGGCGAGGGCCTCGCCCTGTTCCGCAACGCCGTGGAGTTCGCCCGCGCCGAGATCCTCTGACCACGGCTGGATCTCCCGCGCCGGCAGCCGAATACTAGGGGGGCGCGCTCCCGGACGGAGTGCCGAGGGGAGAACGTCGATGCCCAACCTCGATCTCGTCCAGAAGAAGGACCTGTCCAGCTTCCGCCGCATCGCCATCGGGACGTGGGCCACGACCTACGATCCGTCGGTCTACGGGAGCATGACCCTGCCGGTCGACGACGCCCAGGCCTACATCCGCGCCTTCCGGGAGCGGACGGGCAAGAAGATCACCATGACCCACCTGATGGCCAAGGTCGCGGCCGCCTGCCTGGCCAAGATGCCCGACGGGAACGCGATCCTGCGCTTCAACAAGGTCTACATGCGCAAGAACATCGGCGTGTTCTTCCAGGTGGCCCTCGAGGATCCGGAGACCGGCGAGCTGGACCTGTCGGGCGTCACGATCTTCGACGCGGACCAGAAGTCGCTGCTCGACATCGTCCACGAGGTCGAGGAGAAGGTGGCCAAGGTCCGCAAGCTCAAGGACCCGGCGCTGGAGAAGACCCGATCGACGTTCAAGAAGATCCCGGCCTTCATGCTCAACTTCGTCCTCAAGATGATCTCGTTCCTCTGCTACACCCTGAACCTGGACATGCGCTGGGCGGGGCTGCCCAAGGACCCCTTCGGTTCGGTGATGGTGACCAACATCGGGTCGCTCGGGCTGGACCAGGCGTACGTCCCCCTGGTGCCCTACAGCAAGGTGCCGTTGCTGATCGCGGTGGGGGCGGTCAAGGACGCGGCGGTGGTGGAGGACGGAGAGCTGAAGACCGCCAAGGTGATGGATCTGTCAGCGACCTTCGACCACCGGCTGCTGGACGGCACCCACGCGGCGATCATGAGCAAGGTCGTGCGGGCCTGGTTCGCCGATCCCTTCGCACACTTCGACGACATCGACTCGCTCCCCGAGGCCGAGAACGACGCTGCCGACCCCGAGTAGGGGCCGGCAGCTGCGGGGTTCTCTCCGATGGACGCAGGGGGCGAACCAGCGTCCTGCGGTATTGGCTAGTAGGTGCAGACGTCGGCTTCGGCGTCGAGGCCGAAGGGCTCGCCGGCGTCGGGCGTGCAGGCCAGGCCCGTGGCGCACTCGGCGTTGCTGGCGCACGACCCCTGGCCGAAGCCGCAGGGGCAGCTCTCGGAGCAGAAGCTACCGGCGCCTTCGAAGCCCACGTGGCAATCGGTCGGGCTCTCGACCACCAGGATGGCGTAGACGCTGGCCTCGGCGCCCTTGACCATGGCGTAGTACTCGCCGTGGGTCGCGCCGAAGTTGGCGCAGGCTTCCTGGTCGTTGCCCGCGACGGCCGGTGCGCAGGTGAATTCGTCCTCGCTGATGGCCTCGTCGTGGTGGGTGTACAGGTCGGCGTCACCGGCGGCGGGCCGCACGATGATGTCGTAGCGCTTGAGATTGTCGGTGTACCAGTGGAAGCGGTCGGTGGCGTCCTTGTCCACGGCGCGGACCAGCGGGGTGCCCGCGGTCAGCTCGATCTCGCCGGCCTTGGCGACGGCGCCGTCCCCGTCGAACCACTTGTACTCACTGCCGTACTGGGCCTCGACCTCGGGGTCGACGACGATGTCGGGGTGCTGGGCGACGTCGTTGGCGACGAGGCCGGCCTCCGTTCCGTCCTGCCCATCCGGGGCGATGCCCTCGCAGGCGGCGAAGAAGGTGGCGGTCGCGATGACGACGAAGAAGGTGAGGTGGCGGCGCATCATGCTGTCTCCCATCAAGTGGTGGCGTCTTGCGGGTTCCTTCTGGTCCCGATGAGGGGTATCGGACACACCTGAGGAAGCTTGAGAAAAAAAGTGAAAAAAAGATCGGCGAGTTTCGCGCAAGCGCGCGAACCATTTGACTCCGAACGCGTCCGCGGGGGTATAACCCCGGGTCAACCTGGAAACCGACCGAGGTGGGAATGTCTTACACGCACACGCCGAACCCCTTCCGACTCGCCGGCCTGGCGGCCCTCGCCGCGCTGGCGCTCGTGGGCCGCACCGCCTGGGCCCAGGAGCCCGCGCCACCGGCGAACGACCCCGAGCTGCGCACGCTGATCGCCGCGGCGGGCACGGCCGAGGACAACGACGGTGCCCACCTGGTCACCGTGTTCAAGCGCACCAACGTGGACGTGGAGGACACCGGGCTGGGCCACATCCACAACCACGAGGTGATCAAGTGCCTGACCGAGGAGGGCGCGGCCCAGCTGGCCCGGCTGCGCCTCGACTTCGACCCGGCGTCCAACTTCGTCGAGGTCCGCTCCCTGCGCATCCTGCGCGCGGACGGCTCGGTCGACGAGTTGCCCCTGGACCGTTTCGTGGACCTGCCCCAGCCCCAGCACGCGATCTACTGGGGTGCGCAGATGAAGCTGGTCCCCCTCCCCCGGCTCCAGGTCGGTGACGCGGTGGAGTTCTCCACCTACATGAAGGGCTTCCTGATCGCCTACCTGGACGAGATGGAGAGCGGGAGCACGGGAGGGACGGCGGAGGGAGACGAGCGCTACATCCCGCCCATGCGCGGCCATTTCTACGACATCGTGTACTTCCACGACTCGCACCCGGTGAAGCTGCGGCACTACGAGGTCCGCGTGCCCCGGGACAAGCCGCTGCAGTTCGAGGTCCACAACGGCGAGGTCCGCAGCTATGTCAGCTACGACGCGGACCACATGGTCTACCGCTTCTGGAAGAGCGACCAGCCGGCCTTCCACGAGGAGAAGCGTGCGGTGGACTTCCCGGACGTGGCCACCAAGGTCGTGATGGCCACGGTCCCGGACTGGCCGGCGAAGTCGCGCTGGTTCTGCGTGGTCAACGACGACCAGTTCGAGTCCACCGAGGCCATCGACGCCAAGGTCGCCGAGCTCACCCGCGGTCTGAAGACCGACGACGAGAAGATCGCGGCCATCGTGCACTGGTCGGCGGACGAGATCCGCTACTCGGGCATCTCCATGGGCCAGGGCGAGGGGTACACCCTCCACCCCGGATCGATGATCTTCGAGGACCGCTCCGGGGTCTGCAAGGACAAGGCTGGCATCGCGATCACCATGCTGCGGGCCGCCGGCTTCGACGTCTTCCCCGCCATGACCATGGCGGGATCCCGGGTGGAACGGGTGCCCGCCGATCAGTTCAACCACTGCGTGGTGGCCCTGCGGCGCGACAGCGGCGAGTGGCAGATGCTGGATCCCACCTGGGTCGTGTTCTCGCCGGAGCTGTGGTCCAGCGCCGAGGGGGAGCAGCACTACGTGATCGGCACGCCCGAGGGCCTGGAGCTGATGCAGATGCCGGCCTTCGACGCCGCCGACAACCGGCTGGAGGTGGCGGCCACCTCGACCCTGGCCGCCGACGGCACGCTGACCGGCAAGGTCAGCTTCTCGGGCAAGGGCTACGCCGCGCAGCGGCTCCGGCGCGAGATGGTTCACTACAGCACCGCCGCGGACCGCCAGGCCTGGTTCCAGCAGGCCATCGGCCACCTGGGGGCCGGGGCCGAGGTGGATTCGGTGAGGGTCGCCTACGGCACCGTCCGCGACCTGAGCCGACCGATCCGCTACGACGTGTCGTACGAGGTCCCGGGGTACGGCCTGGCGGGTGAGGACGCCCTGTTCTTCGCTCCCCCCACCACCCACCACCTGGTCCAGTCCAGCCGGATCGCGCCGTACCTGGACTGCGCGGGAGCCAAGGAGCGCACCCAGAACCTGCTGCTGTGGGCGCCTCGCATGCGCCGGGTGACCGAGACGATCACCCTGCCGTCGGGGTACAGCGTGGCCCACCTCCCCGAGGACCGCAGCATCGACGGCCCCATCGCCTCGCTGACCACCCGGACCCAGGTCAAGGGGCGCAAGCTGGTGTTCACCTACGAGCTGGTGGTCAAGCGCCGGGAGATCCCGGTGGACCAGTACGACAACTTCCGCGAGGTCGTGCAGGAGGCCCTCGCCCTCCCCGACGATCTGGTCATCCTGGAGAGGAGGTAGGACGATGCGGTATCCGATCCAGTACCTGTTCGCGAGCGTCCTGCTGACCGGCCTGCTGACCCAGCCGGCCACGGCCCAGGTCCCCGAGTACGTCACCACCGCACCGAGTGCGGACGCCTACCCTGCGGACGACGGACTGATCCTGCGCCAGATGGTGCGGGTCACCCTGGGGGCCGACGGCAAGGTCGAGACCCACGTGGAGGAGTCGTTGAAGATGATGACCGCGTACCTGACGCGGCACGACTACTTCGATCCCCGGGTCAGCTGGAACGACGCCCGCTCCTCCCTGCGCCTGGATCAGGTGCGGACCTACATGGCCGACGGGACCCCGATCGACGCCAAGGACAACAGCAGGGTCCCCAACACTGCAGACGTCTTCCAGTGGGCGGTGCCGTATGCCCACATGCGCCAGATGACCCTGGCCCACGTGGGCGTGGAACACGGGGCGACCTCCGCCACGGCCTACACCCTGCAGGACCGGGCGCCGGTGGACGAGCCGTTCTACGGCGTGATCGAGCTTCAGTCCTTTCTGCCCATCCTCGACCAGTGGATCACCCTCGAGATCCCCGAGGGCGGGACGCTGAACATCGCGGGCGTGCACTGCGACGTGAACGTCCAGAGCGAGTCCAAGGACGGCAAGACCACCTACATCATCCACCGCACCGACGTCCCCGCGGTCAACCTCTCCGAGACCGGCTGGGACCACGACGTCCTGCAGCGGCTCGTGTACTCCAACGCCCCGGACTGGGGCACCGTGCGCACCCACCTGGCCCGGCGGATCGAGGCCGCAGCCATGGCCGACGCCGCGGTGACGGCCAAGGTGACCGAGGTGATCGACGGCTCCAGCCAGCCCCAGGAGAAGATCTCGCGGCTCCATCGCTTCGTGGTCCAGGGCCTGCGAACCATCGACTGGCCGGTGGCGGACTTCGATCACCAGGTGCGGACCGCCGGTGACGTGCTCGACAGCAGCGTCGGCCACCCCCTGGACAAGGCGGTGCTGCTGGTCGCGATGCTGCGCAACGCCGGACTCGAGGCCAACGTGGCCCTGGTCTCCTCCGATCCGGCCATCCCGGACGCGGTGGCCTGTCCGGACGTCTTCGGGCAGGTGTGGGTGCAGGCGCGGCTCGGCAACAAGGAGGTCTGGCTCGACCCCACCGCGAGCCGCGACGCCCGCAACAAGTGGGACCTGGCGGGTCTTCCCGTGCTCCTGCTCGATCCGGCGGCCGAGGGTGTCTCGCGGCGACCCGGACTGGACGCCGAGGACAATCGCGCGGCCCTGCTGGCCGAGGTGACCCTGAAGGCGGGCGAAGACAGCCTGGCCGTCAGCGGGTGGGCGGACCTGGACCTGGCCAAGGGCTACAACCCCCTCGTGGACTTCGATCGCGAGGGCACGCGGCACGAGAGGGTGGCCGGCAAGGTCGCGGGCGCCTTCGGAGGGGCGGACGTGGACGGGGTGACCGTGGCCCGTCAGGGTTGCGGGATGGCCGCCTTCCGCGCCGAGTTCTCCGGTGGGTCGATCCCCGTGCCGGAGCACGGGCTGGTGTCGTTGCGCCTACCCCGGGTGCCCGGCGCCCTCAGCGGCGGCGCCCTGGAGACCTACCGCACGACCCGAACGCTCCCGCTCCGTCTCCCCGACGGCCCGGTCTCCGAGCGGGTCGACGTCACGCTGACCCTGCCCGACGGCTTCGAAGTGGCCCACCTCCCCGCGGACCTGTCGCTGGCCAACGCCGCGGGATCCGTGCGGCGCACCCTGGGGGTGGACGACGGCGTGTTGACCGCCAGCACCCTGTTGATCGTCGAGCAGGGTGAGATCGCGCCGGCGGACTACCCGGCGTTCCGCGAGCTGCTCGACGCCGTGGAGGCGGACAGCCAGTCGCTGATCCTGCTGCGCCGCCGGTAGGGGCACCCGGGGTCAGAAGGGGCTCTCGCGAGACCAGGTCGGGTCGGAGGAGTCCTCGCCGCGCTCCGAGCCCAGCGTTCCCACCTGCGCCTCTCCCGCTCCATCGCCGACCCGCTGTCCGTCCCCCTCGTCCATGCTCC
Source organism: uncultured Rickettsiales bacterium (assembly GCA_964542165.1). Classification (GTDB taxonomy): domain Bacteria; phylum Myxococcota_A; class UBA796; order UBA9615; family CAYRNR01; genus CAYTBN01. The sequence goes on along the minus strand of CAZITQ010000047.1, from coordinate 30,512 downwards.
ACAGCAGGACCAGACCGGGTTCGTCCCCGCGCAGGGGAAGTCGGGCGGTCTCCTTGAGCTGGGCCGCCGGCCGGGCGTGGTCCCAGACGCGCAGGTCATCGATCTGCCCGGCAAAGGGCCGGCCCGATGCCCCGCGGAGGGGATCACCGCCGAGCCACAGCGGCATCTCGCCCGTCCGGGCCTTCACCGGCGTCCGGCCCTCGGCATCCAGATCACCGCCCACGTAGAGGGAGATCGCACCGTCCTCGCGCTCGTAGACCGCCGCCACGTGAGTCCACCTCTGGCGGGGGATCGGGGTCTTGCCCGCCATGCCCCAGGCCTCGTGCCCGTTCGCCACGCCGAACTCGAGCACGCCGCCCATGTCCTCACGGACGCGGAACAGGAAGGCGTCTCCCCTCCCCTTCGGATCCCGGCGGGCGAGGATGTTGGCCCGCGGAACCTCCGGCCCGTCCGGGCGCACCCACGCCTCGACCGTGACGCCAGCCCCGTCGATTCCCGGGAGGTGCTCGAGGGCGACGTAGTCGTCGATCCCGTCGAAGGCCAGGGAGTGGGGTCCGGCCTCCTCGGCCGCCGGGTCGCTGCAGCGGCACCCGGTGCCCGCGAGCCATGCCAGCGCGATCAGGGTGATCGCCGGGAATCGCGCGCTGCGGGAGGGGCGTTGCATGGCTCCTTTGTACCACTCGCGGGGGGGGGCCTCCACTTGACTTTGGCCGGGTGCGCCCCCCAGGGTGAAGGACATGGAGGCACCCCCCTCGCCGCCCATCCCGCGCCGCTTGCCGCCCGGCCGCCGGGTCCGGAGTGCACCCGCGGTGGCGCTCGCGTTGCTGATCGCGCTGTCCCTGGTCGGCTGCGGGCGCAAGGGCGACAAGACCCGGGCCGCAGGACCCAATCTGGTGCTGCTGACCGTGGACACCCTGCGGGCCGACCGCCTGGGTTGCTACGGCTACTCCCGGGACACCTCCCCGGTGCTCGACCGCCTGGCCAAGGAGGGCACCCTCTTCGAGGAGGCCTACGCCCAGCGGGGCTCCACCTGGCCGTCGCTGGCATCGATCATGACGTCCCTGCACCCGGTGACCCACGGTGTGCGCGAGAACGGGATGATGCTGTCGGACGCGCCGGACGCGCTGGCCGAGATGCTCGCGGCCAAGGGCTACCACTGCGCGGCCGTGGTGGCCAATTCTGCCCAGCAGAACTGGGAGGGCTTCGCCACGGTGCAGGATGTGCAGGAGGTGCCCCAGGACCGGCACGTGGCCGACGCGGCGGTCCGCTGGCTGCAGGCCAACACCGAGCGCCCGTTCTTCCTGTGGGTGCACTACGTGGCGCCCCACGATCCCTACGAGCCCCCCGCCGAGTTCGATCGCTTCACCGACGAGGGGTACTCCGGGCGGGTGGACGGGGGGCTGATCGCCACGACCCAGGTGATCCTCGACCACGTGGTGCCCACGGACGAGGAGCTGGAACACCTCGATGCGCTGTACGACGGCGAGGTGGCCTTCAGCGACGCGATGCTCCAGCCCGTGCTCGACACCCTGGAGCAGGGGGGGGTGGCCGAGGAGACGCTGGTGGTCTTCACCAGCGACCACGGCGACGAGCTGTACGACCACCACCACTACCTGTTCCACCACGCGTCGGTGTACGAAGGGGTGCTCCGGCTCCCGCTGGTGTTCTGGCAACCGGGGGCGATCCCCGCCGGTCGCCGGTTCGACGACCTCGTCCAGAGCATCGACATCGCCCCCACCCTGCTGGAGCTGCTGGAGGTGCCCATCCCTGCCAGCTACCAGGGCCGTAGCCTGGTGCCCCGCCTGAGAGGGGAGGAGCTCCCCGCGCAGCCGGCGTTCGCCGAGATCAAGGACCAGATGCTGGTCGTGCGCGACGCGAGGTCCAAGTACGTGTTCAATCCCCTGGGGATGTCGCCACCGCGCGTCCCCTCCTCGGCCCTGGACGTGGCACGCGTCCCCCACCTGGCCTCCCGCAACGTCGTGCCCATCGGGATCGAGGAGCTGTACGACGTGCGCAAGGACCGCTACGAGACGCGGGACCTGACGTCGACGAACCCGGACGAGCTCGCCCGGATGCGGGAGCTGGCCGACGGCTTCCGGGTGCAGTTCGGCTGGAAGGCGGGATCGGAGGTCGACCGCCGGGTGATCCAGGAGGTGCCCGAGGCGCTGCGCAAGCGGCTGGAGGAGCTGGGCTACGTGCTCGGGCCGTCGCCGTCCCCGGCCGGCACCCCCCCGGGTTCGGGCTCGGGTGCGGCCTCGGGCGCGGGCGCTCGATAGCGGTAGAAATCACACTCGGGGTCCAGTCCCCGCTCCAGGTCGAGACGTAGGCCATCGACACAGGGCGGGAAGACCGGTATCCCGGGACTCTCGCTGCCCGTGGCCACCATGCGGGCGGTCCCCTGGGCCTCGGGGTGGGTCACCCACGCCACCCGCCAGGGCGCGACCGGAGACAGCCAGCCCGGGACCACCCCCAGCACGAGCAGCGCCAGGATCAGCACGGCCAGGGCGGGCCGCAGCGCTGCGGTCGCGGTGCGTCGCCACCCCGCGGGCGAGGGTGATCGTGAAGATTCGCCCTCCGTCCGGGCCCTCGGCAGACGTCCCTGGACGACGGTCGACAGGGCGAGGCCGAACAATACCGGGAGCATGGGGTAGGTCATGCCCAGGTAGCGGAGCGTGACCTCCCAGCCGGTGGTCCCCCTGAGGCCCACGGCGAAGGGTAGCGCGGTGGCGACCAGGCCTGCGGCCAGCACCGGCCTCCGGATCATCCCGGCCAGGGCGAGCCCCAGACAGACCCAGGCCACGGGCAGCCAGGGACGCACGTGCTGGCGCCGGGCCAGCTCGTTGCGAGCGCCCACTTCGCGCCCGGACACCGCGTCGGAGACCTGGCCAGACGCCCGCCAGATCGCGACCAGCGTCCAGGGGATGCGCAGCGGATTGCTGTGGCCCCAGCGGAATCCCGCCTGCTCCTCGGTCTCGGACATCACCCCCAGGGTGCCCGAGGTGTCGTTGGCCGAGGTCGCCAGCTGAAACTCCAGCGGAGCGGTGGGGGCGTAGGCGGCGCGGCCCAGGAGGAAGGAGAGCACCAGCGGCAGGCACAGGGCGATGATCCGGTAGAGCAGGCGGGTACGCGGGGGCAGGGCCACGGCCACGGCGGTGAGTGCCAGGGCCGGCAGCGCCCAGATCAGTCCGCGGGTATCGGCCAGCAGGGCGAGGGCGGCCCCCGTGGAGCCAGCGGCGATGGCCGGCCAGGTGCGGAAGCGCAGAGCCAGCGCAGCCCCTGCCGCGCTCAGGGTCAGCGCGGCGGTGATCTCGGGGTAGAAGGAGACCAGGCGGGTGGTCAGCACCAGCGGCGCCACCGCGCCGCCCGCGATCGCCGCGGTCACCCCCGACAGCCTCCCCCCCAGCGCCCGCCCCCACAGATACAGCCCGCCCGCGATGACCATCCCCGAGATCAGCGCGCCGGCGGCCAGCCCATCGAGGATCCCCATCGAGCGCGCGAGCAGCGACGGCAGCAGACCGCTGGCCAGCGAACGCATGGGGTACCAGTAGGCGAGATAGCCCTCGTGATCCCCGCGCAGCGACGAGACCGAACCGCAGTAGCCCTGGAAGTCCGCAGCCGTGACCACCTCGCCCAGGAGGTGGAAACGTGCGAGCCAGAACCCCCAGACCGCCCCCAGGCAGACACCGCACACCAAGGTCAGCGCCGGATCGATCCGCCAGTCCCACGACCGGTCCACCCGCGACCCCGCGGGCACCAGGCGCAGCAGGACGAAGGGGATCAGCAGCAACAGGGGGGAGGTGAGCACGGCGAGCACCTTCGTTATGGTACAAGACGATCGACCTACCGAGTACTCAAAGGCGGACGATGTCCCGGTCAGGGCCGACCTCGCCGATGGGGCCGGGACCGCGGGATGTCACCGATGGAGGCCCGTGAAGGGAAATCGCCCGTGAGCCGGACGCTGCTGGTGACCCCGCCGTCCGCGATCCGGGTCTACCGGGAGTCACGGATCCGCGCCGCGGTGGCGCCGCGCCCCTACGTCTCGCTGGCGATGCTCGCTGCCGCGGTGCTCGAGTCGGGTCACGACGCCCGCATCCTGGACCTGCAGGCCAGCGCGCGCCCCCTGGACGAGCTGCGGGACGCGATGGCCGCGTACCGCCCCGACTACCTGGGCTTGACGTGCACGACGCCCCTGTTCGGGGAGGCGCGGGAGCTGGCCCTCTTCGCCCGACGCCGGTTCCCCGACACGGTGATCCTCGCGGGCGGGGCCCACCCCTCGATCATGCCCGAGGCGGTCGTGCGGGGATCGGAGGTCGACATCGCCGTGTTCGGCGAAGGCGAGCGCACGTTGGTCGAGATCGTCGGCGGCGCTGCGCTGCCGGGGATCGACGGGATCGCCTACGACGACGGCGGGACGATCCGCAGCAACGCCCCCCGCGAGCCCGTGGAGGAGCTGGACACCCTGCCCTTGCCCGCGTGGCACCTGCTGAACGTGGACCTCTACCAGAACCCGAAGTTCATGGCCCGCCGCAACCCGGTGGGGACCATCGAGAGCTCCCGCGGCTGCGTCTACGGGTGCGTCTACTGCAACAAGAAGACCTTCGGCCGCCGCTTCCGCACCAAGTCGGTGAGCCGGGTGGTGGACGAGTTCACCCACCTCGCGGCCTCCGGATTCGGGGAGGTCCACGTCTGGGAGGACATGTTCTCCACCGACCTGCAGCGGGCCAAGGACATCTGCGACGAGATCGTCCGGCGCAGGCTCGACATCTGCTGGCAGATCGACTGCGGCGTGCGTGTGGACTCGGTGGACGAGGAGCTGTTCGACAAGCTGCGGGATGCCGGCTGCTACAAGGTCGCCTTCGGCTACGAGTCGGGCAACCAGCAGATCCTCGACCGGATGAAGAAGGGGATCACCCTCGAGGACTCGATCCGGGCCACCGAGATGGCCAAACGTGCCGGGCTGGAGACCATCGGGTTCTTCATGCTGGGGCTGCCCGGGGAGACCGAGCAGACCATGCAGGAGACCATCGACTTCGCGATCCGGCTGGATCCGGACTACGCCAAGACGACCCTGCTGACCCTGTACCCCGGGACCGAGATCTACGAGGAGTGGAAGGCGGAAGGGAGGATCCTCTCCGAGGACTGGGACCGGTACAACGATCACACGCCATCGAGGGTCTACGAGCACCCCACCCTGGACTGGGAGACCCTGGACCGGTACTACAATCTCTTCTACCGTCGGTTCTATCTACGGCCCGGCTACATCGCCAGGCGGCTGCGCTCGAGCCTCCGCAAGGGCGAGCTGCTGAGCGACGCCTGGGTCGCCCTGAAGACCTTCCGCTGAGAGGGGCACATCCGGGAGCATGAGCGTGTTGACGGCCGCTGCGCAGCTGCTGTTGCTCGCAGGCGCGATCGCCCTGCTCCGCCGGCTGACCCCCCGTCCCACCCCCGCCCCGGCATGGAATCCCCGGGTCGATCCGGCGCTGGCCGCCCTGCTGGCGGCCGGCCTGGGGCTGCTGTGGGCCTTCTGGTTCTCCCGCTACCATCTGACGGGCGGTCGGCTCACCTCGGCCGACTTCCAGATCTACTGCGGGTCGATGACCACGGTCCGGGACGGGCAGGGGGATTTCTGGTTCCACGCCCGCTCGGTGGCCTCGGGCTGGCTGCCGATCTCGCTGGCGTCCCGGATCGGGATCGTCGACGGGCTGGTGTACGGATCCCTCCTGTCCGGGATGGCCATCGCGGGGGCGCTGTACCTGTGGGGGCGGGCGCTCCACGGGAGGTTGGCGGGGATCTCCAGCGCCCTGGCGGCGTCCGCGGTGTCCCCCCTGGTGGTTACCACCCGCCACGTGTGTTTCTCCCCCGTTATCTGCGCGGGGTTCACGGTGTGCGCCGCGGGGGGGGGGCGGGCGGCGGGCGGGCGCACCCTGGCCGCGCTGGTCACCGCGACCGCCGGGGCCGGGATCGCCCTGCTGGTGGACGCACGGGGGCTGATCTGGGCCCTGCCGGCCCTGGGGACCGCGGCGCTGGTGGCCTGCCTGGCCCCGAGGCGACGCATCCCCTGGCGCCTCGGCGCGATGGCGCTGGTGCTGATCCTGGCCTGGATCGCCGGGCGGCCGGCCAACGCCCCCACGGATCCACTGGAGGTCCAGCTGGCGCTGTCGGCCCGGGACGTGGCGGCGGGCACGGACGTACTGGAGGTGGACGAGAGCGGGGGCGGCTACCGCTGGGGGTACAGCAACCCGTTGACGATCCCCGGGACCCTCCTGTTCCTCGCCAGCGCCTCGAGGAGCAGCCAGGCATCCCTGTCCGAGGACCCGGACAACCTGGAGGCGCGGCGGCGGCACGTTGCGCCCTGGTTGCCCCTGGCCGCGCTGGCGGGGGTGGGCGCCGTGGTGGGCCTGCGCCGGCGACCGCTGTTGCTGCTGGGGCTGGCGGCCTCGGTGGTTCCGTTCCTGGTGTCCCTGAGGGCCGCGACCAGCTGGGAGACCTCGCTGCGCTACCTGGGTCTGGCGCTCCCCTTCCTCCCCCTGCTGATGGGGCTGGCCTATGCCACCCTGGTGGAGGGCGCGCTGCCGCACGAGGACCCGTCTGCGGCGGATCCGCCACGGATGCGGGAGCGACTCCTGGGCGCGATCGGGCCGGCGATCGCGATCGCGGTGCTGGGGGCGCTGATCTTCGGCGTGGTCCCCAGCGGGCTCTCGCCCGTCGCCCCGTGGCGGGAGCGATGGAAGGCCACACCCGAGGCTCGGCAGACGATAAACTTTGCGACCACCGACCGGGACCGCCCGTCCGCACCGCTCAATCAGACCTGCATCGAGGGCCTGCAACGGGACGTGAGTCACGGTTGGGACCCGGCTCGGGCGTTCCGGTGGGCAGAGGACTCCCGGCTCCGAGCCCACCCGACCGAGCCCAGGGGGTGGCCGGAATGAGCACCGCGAGCCCGGAGATCGGCCCCCGCGCCCCGGGGGGAGACCGTCTCACGCTCGCCATCACCGGGGGCCTGTTCGCCACGGCCGTGCTCGGTCGCCTCGCCATGTTCCGGGCCGGCCTGGGCGGCGACGCGCTGCCCGCCGGGCCGGACGCCGAGGACTGGGTGATCGCCGCCGCGGGGATCGCCGACGGCGACTGGAGCTTGTTGCAGCCCAACCGCTACCCGCTGTTTCCGCTGCTGGCCTCCCTCCCGATCCGCTTCGGCATCTCGCCCAGCGGCGCCCTGATGGCCCTGTCCCTGGTCTTCTCCGCCCTCACCGCCCCGGTGGTCTTCCTCCTGGGCCGGCGCTGGCTCTCGCCCTGGGCCGCGGCAGCCGCCGGGGCCTGGGTCGCCCTCGCTCCGTCCCAGCTCTTCCTCGGCGTCTGCACCATCGCCTACACCCTCTTCGGGCTCGCCTTCGCCGTGGCCCTGCTCGGACTGCTGGACGACCACCGGTGGCGCGGACCGCTGCTGGTCGGCCTGGGCTCGGCCGTGGCCGTGGCGACGCTGAACCAGGGTCTGCTCTGCCTGCTGGCCATGCTGCCGGCAGGGCTGCTACTGCGGCGCTGGTTCGGCGTGGGCGCCGGACTCGCGGGCGCTGCGGTCGGTCTCGGGATCGTCCATGGGCTGCACCCCAATCCCACCAGCGCCACCAGCTGGATGCTGCGCGAGTCCATGAAGTACCTGTCGGGCAACATCCCCGAGGAGACCGCGCGGGCAGGGGGGGGCTACTGGGACGCCTTCAGCTTCTGGACCGACCAGACCTTCCGCCTGGGAGGGATCTGGGTGGTGCTGCTGCTGGGCCTGGGTGTCTGGGGGATCGCCGTAGCCCTGTGGCGGGCGCACCAGGACGGCCGCCCGCTCGTCCCGACCCTGGCCCTCGCCTGGGCCCTGGCCCCCTCGATCGTGCTGGTGGTGGCCATGGGCAGCGGCCACCACCTGATCCACCTGATACCGCTGCTCGCCCTGGCCGCGACCCTGGGGGGTGCCGCCCTGGCCCCGGGCCTGTACGGCAGGATCGCGGGCGCCGCGACCGCGATCGGCGTCGCAGCCCTCTGCGTGACATCCGTCCCCTCCACCGTCCGTGACCTGGAGAACCGCGCTCGGGAGGGCCGCAACGCCCTGGAGGTGGCCGACGGCGTGCGAGAGCTCGTGGGCGAGGACGGGGTGGTCGTCACCCCCCCCACCCGGCCGGGCGATCCCGCGGAGATCGTCTTCAACGTCCAGTGGGCGTTTCCCGCTGGCGTGACCGTGATCCAGCTCGGTGACCTGAACAACCCCCATCCCATCCCCCCCCTGGAGGAGGCGCTCACCCGCGGCGCCACGGTCGCCGTCGTGGGCGGCCTCGCCGACACGACCTGGGCCGCCGGCCCCTACACCTACACGGCCACCGGCGCTTCGGTGCCCCTCCCTGGACGACCGCACGACACGCCGCAAGCGATGCACGTGGTCGCCGTGACTCGACGGTGACGGGCGGCGAGGACTGAGCATGGCGCGCAGGGCGATCATCATCGGTGGCGGACCGGCGGGACTGACCGCCGCCTGGGAGTTGCTGGATCGAACGGGATTGCGTCCCGTGGTGCTGGAGGCCTCGCCTCAGGTCGGCGGGCTGTCCCGCACCGTGGAACACGGCGGCAACCGGATGGATCTGGGGGGGCACCGGTTCTTCTCCCAGTCCCGACGGGTGATGGACTGGTGGCTCAACATCCTGCCGCTGCAGGGCGCGCCCGCCCGGGACGACGTCGTGCTGGGGCGCCCCCCACCGGACCCCGCGCCCGCCCAGCGCCGCCTCCCCGGCCGGCCCGCCCGACCCGTGGGCATCCCCGATCCGGAGCGGGACGACCCGGTGATGCTGACCCGCCCGCGGCTGTCGCGGATCTACTTCCTGGGGCAGTTCTTCGACTACCCGTTGTCCCTCAACGGCAGGACGCTGGCCGGACTGGGAGCCACCCGCACCGCCCGCATCGGCGCCAGCTACCTGCGCGCTCGCCTGAGACCGCCGGCGCGGGAGGATTCGCTGGAGGATTTCCTGATCGCCCGGTTCGGCCGCGAGCTCTACCGGACGTTCTTCGAGGGCTACACCCGCAAGGTGTGGGGCCTCGAGTGCCGCGACATCGACTCATCCTGGGGGGCCCAGCGCATCCGTGGGCTGTCCCTGACCCGGACCCTGACCCACGCCCTGAAGCAGATCCTGCCCGGCGGCCCGTCCTCCCAACAGGAGGGCACGGAGTCCAGTCTGATCGACCGATTCCTGTACCCCAAGCTGGGATCGGGCCACCTCTGGGAGGAGGTGGCGGACCAGGTGGAGGCCGCCGGAGGCGAGGTGCGTCGCGGCTGGCGGGTGGTGGGCCTGGAACGACGGGGCTCCCGCATCGAGCGGGTCGTGGCGCTGGATCCGTCGGGCCGGCGGCGGCGCCTGCGTGGGAGCCTGGTCCTGTCGTCGATGCCGGTGCCCGACCTGCTGCAGGCGATCCGGCCCTCCGCGCCGGCGAAGGTGCGGGAGGTCTCCGGTGGGCTGCGCTTCCGTTCGATGGTGGTGGTCGGGATGCTGCTGCGTCGGTTGCGGCTGTCGGATCCCGCGGCCGGGCGCACGGTGCACGGCAGCGTACCGGACCAGTGGATCTACGTGCAGGACGAGGGCGTGCGCCTGGCACGAATTCAGTTCTGGAACAACTGGAGCCCCTACCTGGTGGCCGATCCCACCACCGCCTGGCTCGGCCTGGAGTACTTCTGCGACGAGGGCGACGAGCTGTGGAACCAGGACGACCGGTCCCTGGCCGATCGGGCGCTGGCGGAGCTGGTCCAGATGGGCGTGGCGGACGCCGGCGACCGCCTGGATGCGCGGGTGGTCCGCGTGCCGCAGGCCTACCCCACCTACTTCGGCAGCTACGGGCAATTCGGGATCGTGCGCGGCTTCCTGGACGGCATCGACAACCTGCTGCCCATCGGCCGCAACGGCATGCACCGCTACAACAACCAGGATCACTCGATGCTGGCGGCGATGGTCGCGGTCGACGGCATCGCGGCGGGGGACCTGGACCGCCGGGCGCTGTGGGACGTGAACGCCGACGACGGCTACCACGAGGCCTGAGCGGCCTCCTCAGGTCCCCGGCTTGCCCGTCCTCCAGCGCAGGAGCCCGTTGCGAGTCTGCAGGCGGGCGAGCATGCGCTGGCGCATCCAGACCTCACCGCCGTCGTTCCAGTCGGACTGCAGGCACGCACCCCGGGGGGCGTTGTGGGAGGGGCAGGAGCCCACCTCGCCGTCGGCGATTCCCGGCAGGCGGTAGAGCACGGCCGAGACCCGGGGATTGCCCACGGTGCCCAGCTCCTCACCCACCGGCGGGACCGGGTGCATGCCCAGGTGGGACTCCACGCTGAACAGCACGACCTCCCCTCCGCCGTACAGGGAGATCAGGCGGGGCATCAGGGACTCGAGCTCGTGCCCGAAGAGGAAGGCCGCGGGGCGGCCGTGGCGGATCACGAACAGGGAGTCGGCGTTCTCCACGCGCTGGCTGGTGACGACCAGCGGGTCGTCGCCGGTGTTCTCGGCTGCCCAGTCGACGATCCGCCCGATCTCCGCCGCCGGGGCGGGCCAGGTCTCGGTGTGCAGCTCCCAGCGCGGGGGGACCTGACCGACGTTGAGCTGGGGCACCGTGGACGACGCCCAGCTCCAGGTGACGGCCAGATAGGCCAGCGCCAGCCCCCAGCGGGCGACCCGCCACGGCAGCAGGGCCAGCAGCCCGGCGAGCCCCGACAGGACCAGGACGTGGGCCGCCAGATAGTACTGGGGCGACTGCTGATCCGAGACGAGGAAGACCACGAACGGGGTCAGGGTGCCCAGCAGCACCAGGGCCGCCTGCCGCGCCGCGCCCCGGCGCAGGAGCGCGGTGACCCCGAGCCCGACCAGCCCCAGCGCCAGGGGCAGGCCGACGATCTGGAGGTACAGGGTCTCCCACAGCGTGGTGCCGGGCCGGGCCACGGCCTCGCCGCGGACGGCATACCCGAGCAGAGCATCCACACCGCCCATGGGGGACAGGCGGAGACTCACGGGCAGCAGGACGCCGCCGACGGCGAGTCCCAGGGCCGCCCCCGCCAGGCCCCTGGCTCCGTCGGCAGCGGCGGCCCGCCGCCCCGGCGCGTCCGAAGCGCCCCGGTACGTGGGCACCGCCCGCACGAGCCAGGCCGTGGCGAGCGCTCCGAGGGCCGGTGCCGACAGGAACTCGCGGGTGTTGTAGGCCAGACCAGCGCAGAGGCCCGCGACCGCCCACTTCCACGTCCGCCCGTCCTGTGCGGCGGACCAGCCGGCCCAGGCGCACAGCAACACCAGCACGATGGCCAGGGTGTCGTAGCGGACCAGGGACGCCGTGGCCACCATGGGCGGGAAGAGAAGTGCCCCCACGGCGACGAGCCCCGCCGCCCTCCCGCCCACCGACCTCCACAGGGCGTACAGGGGTAGCGCCGCGAGTCCCAGGGCAGCCGCGGAGACCACGTGGCCGACCACGGTCGGGCCCCTCACCCAGTCCCCGGGGAGCCAGGTCGAGATGCCCGCGACCAGGGCCGGGTACAGGGGGTTGTAGAACGTGTTGGGGATCTCACTGGCCACCGCTGCGGCCGGGTAGCTGCCGGCGATCAGGATCCGGTGGATGTGGGCCAGCAACCAGGCTCCGGTGGAGCTGCGGACCTCGGCCAGCGAACCCGTGACCAGGGCGATGGCGGCGACGCCGGTGATCATCAGTAGCAGGGCGGCCACGGTGTGGCGCACCCCGGTGTGCCGGGCCCAGGGGTGGCCGAGCACGGCGCGGACGCGTCCATGCTGCACCAGCCGCCGCAGCGGCTCGGGCAGCGGCACGGTCCAGCCGGGGTTCCCGGGCGGTCGCGGGTTCGATTCCCTCACGGAACCAGAACTACCACGCCACTCACGGCGAGGCGACGGTTCGGACGACGTCGGCGGCCGCGGTATCCAGCACCAGCCCCTCCACGTCCCCCGAGGGAGGCACCGCGAGGGCTCCGCGGGTCCAGGTGTAGCGGATGTCCCCCGGACCGGGGCCGTCCGACTCCACGTCCAGATAGACCACGAAGCGCACGGCCGTGGGGACCGGATCGAGCTCCAACCCGAAGGGGCCGGGCTGGATCAGGCGGTTGGAGGAGACCACCTTCTCTTCACCCGCGTCGAAGACGTCGATCTGGATCGTCCCGCCGGTGTACTCCGGGACCAGGATCTCCCCCGAGAGGCGGGGCAGTCGGTCCCCGGCGTCCCCCGAACCGTCCGCCCGCTTCTCGTCGTCCTCGTGGGCGAACCCGTCCTCGTATTCGGGGACCGACCCGCCGACGGGGTCCACCTCAAGCGGTTTGCCCTGATCCCACCCCCGCTCCAGCAGGACCGCTTCCACCGCGTCGGCGATGATGGCGTGGCCCCGGGCGCTGGGGTGCATCGCGTCGATGAACAGGTCGTTGCCCTTGAGCCCACTGGAGCGGAAGGCCACAGGGACGTCCACCACCGGCGCCCCGTGGCGAGCCGCCGTGTCGCGCATGACGTCCCGGTAGGGATCCCAGGCCGCCGGGCCGTGTCCGCTGGGCACCAGATCCTCCTGGTTGGCCAGCACCAGGAACATGACCTCGCCGCCGATCTCGTGGACCAGCTCGGCCATGGTCTGCAGGTTGTGGGCGTAGTCGTTGATCTCCACGCGCCGCGCCATGCCCCCCTCGGGCCGCCCCTCCATCCAACCCACCTTGTCGGGGTCGGGTTCCCGGCTCTTGACCCGCAGCAGGTAGTCGAAGGCCCGGAAGGCCGCGGACGCCTCGAGAAACTCCCGGATCGATCGCGACGTGCGGTTGCCGAAGGTGCCGTAGGCCGCCATCAGCTCCCTGTCGACCATGGTGTCGAAGTTGTTGTCCGACCACAGGTTGCCGATGATCAGCACGTCCGGGCCCAACGCCAGGCTTCGGATCTTGAGCAGGTTGACGGTCTGGAAGGTGGAGTAGCCCGGCACCGCGCTGTTGATCACCTGCACCGAGTCACCGGTGCGGGCGTCCAGCAGCGCCGTGAACACGTCCTGGTCGTACATGCCGAAGCCGTACACGCTGGAGTCGCCCACGGCCATGATCCGGCGGACGCCCTCGGGCTTCTCCAGCGACCACTCCGGTCCCCGCAGCCCGTACTCGTTGATGGAGGAGGTGACCCCCATCTCCTGGCGCTGCCCGGGCACCATCTCCCACAGCAGGTAGGGGTTTCCGGGCAGGTTCGGGGCGCCGTCCTGGCGCTCCGGCGGCGGCGAGGTCGCCTGGTGGAGCAGGCCCCGGCCGAAGATCCGGGTGCCCACCTCCGCCAGCCCGAAGAACGCCACGAGCACCACCAGCGCGTAGATCACGCGGCGGCGGCGGCTGATCGGGGGTCTCTCGGCCAAGGTGGACTCCGTAGGCGTACCTGCGCTTGGACCATGGTAGGTGCCGTTCGACGGGAGGGTCAACCGAGGTGGGACCCCCCTCTTCCTGGCACCCTGGCGGTGGGCAGGGTACAACAGCCGTTCGGTGATGCGCGGCCCCGCCGGTCGCCCGGAGAGGATGCGGATGAGCAACAAGTCCACCGTCGCGGTCCTCAGGACCCGCCCCAGCACGGTGCTGTCCGACTACCACGAGCTGATGAACCTGGCCGGGTACCAGGACGTGGTCGACCGCTCCGTCGACACCGCGTTGAAGGTCAACATCTCGTGGCACTTCTTCTACCCCGGCAGCTCCACCACGCCCTGGCAGCTGGAGGGCGTGATCCGGGCGATGAAGGCCGACGGCTACGATCCGGACCTGCTCCACGCCTGCCACAACCGCACCGTGGTCATCGACGCCCACCTGGGTGAGCGCGAGAACAAGCAGATCAACCCGGTTCTGGAGCACGGGCTGCGCAACGTGCACCTGTACGAGGGCGAGGAGTGGATCGACATCCGCGACGCGGTCGGCGACCTCACCGACAAGTTCCTGGTGCTCAACGACGTCTACCCCGACGGCTTCGCCATCCCCCGGCGTTTCATCGGCGAGAACATCGTCCACCTGCCCACGGTCAAGACCCACATCTTCACCACCACCACCGGGGCCATGAAGAACGCCTTCGGCGGGCTGCTCAACGAGCGCCGCCACTGGACCCACCCGGTGATCCACGAGACCCTGGTCGACCTGCTGATGATCCAGAAGAAGATCCACAAGGGGGTCTTCGCGGTCATGGATGGGACCTTCGCCGGTGACGGACCGGGCCCGCGCTGCATGATTCCCCACGTCAAGAACGTGCTGCTGGCCTCATCGGACCAGGTCGCCATCGACGCCATCGCGGCCAAGATGATGGGCATGGATCCGCTGAACGACTGCAAGTTCATCCGGCTGGCCCACGACCTGGGGCTGGGCTGCGGCGATCCGCGGGAGATCGAGATCGTCGGCGACCTGGACGCGGGCAACGAGACCTGGGACTTCCAGGGGCCCTTCCACGAGATGACGTTCGCCAGCAAGAACCAGCACCGGATCTACTGGGGTCCCCTCAAGAAGCCCCTGGAGTGGTCGCTCAAGACCTGGCTGGCCCCCTGGTCCTACGTGAGCTCGGTGGTCTACCACGACATGTACTGGCTCCCCCGCCAGGGCGCGCCCCACCTGGCCGAGGCCCTGCGCAGCGAGTGGGGCCGGCTGTTCGCCAACTGGGAGAGCGTGCGCCCCGACCCCGACGGCAAGGGCTACCCGGACCTGGGCGACACCTGCGGCGAGATCACCACCACCGGCATGCGCCACTTCCTGCGGGGCATGCGGCTGGTGGGCATGGCGGTCAGGGAGTCCCCGGAGTTCGCGAACTCCCTGCGCAAGGGGATGCACCGGCGCTAGGAGCCTGTCACCGCCCGTCTCGAGGAACGTCCTCGGTCCGCGAGCCACGGCTCACGGCGACGGTCGGCCGGGCGACCCCGGTCCAGAGGACTCCTCCCCGCCGAGGCTCTCCAGAAGCGGGGTCATCAGCTCCCGCAGTTCCTCCTTCTCCCTCCTCAACTCGTCGGGATCGGCGGTCAGGCGCGCGGATGGCCCGATCAGCGCGGGGGCGAGGCCCGTGGTGTCGAAGTCATCCCGCCGGCTGACGACCGAGAGGACCGGGGTCACCTGGCCGACCGTGACCGGGCCCTGGGCGTGAACGTGGATCCCCTCGTGGGCCGGGTACTCGGCCTCGAACCGCCGGAGTTCCGCGTCCAGCTCCGACGCGGGCCACGATCCATCCGGGCTCCGGGGCCACCGCGGCGGGCCCGCCACGACGGTCTCCGCGCGGGGAGGAGGGTCCTCCTCCAGCACCGATTGCAGATCCCCCACGTCGATCCAGATCCCCGACTCTCCCAGGATCACGGTGACGCAGAACAGATCTCCGCCACATCGAGTCGACGCCAGCCCGCCGAACGTCTGGGACACGCGCAGCGGAATCGTCAGCCGCGTCCCGTCTCCGCCCAGGGCGAGCAGTCGAAAGCCGAGGCCGTACGACTGGCTGGCGGTGTGGACGACCTGGTCGAACAGCAGCCAGGGCGTCGCGGAATCGACGACCAGTAGCAGCGGAGAGGGGATCGCCCTCGGTGTCGCACGGTCGACCTCCCGCTTGTCCTGCAGAACGTCGAACAGGGGTAGGATCCGGTCCCCGTCTCGCTGCGCGTCGCCGACCTGACCATCCACCAGCTCCGCGACGACCCCCCCGTCCACAGAGATCGACGTGGGGGTGATCAGGATCTCACCTGCCGTGGAGGTGAACGACCGTCCCTTGCCGGTGGCCACGGGAAGGGTAACGGTGCCCCCGTCGATGGCCCGAGCGGCGGACTCGGACAGCAGACTGGGGGCGGGCGGCGGGGCCAGATCGACCGGAGTCGGATCCGGATCGCCGCGGCATCCCAGGATCGCCAACGTCATCGCCAGTGAGATCCATCGCCCCGGGCCGCGCAGCTCGCCCATCATCGAACTTCCCCTTTCTCGGAGGTGCCGCACATTGTACCTCCCGGGGCGGTACGTTCACGGCGACGGAGGGCCGGGGGTCTCACCCTTGTCGGGCGCCCCCCCGAGGGCATCCTTCATCAGCGGAGACAGCAGCTCCCGCCTTCGCTCCCACCTGCGGTCCAGCTCCTCGGGGGTGACGGTCAACCGCAGGGAAGCCCCCACCAGCGCAGGACGGAGACCGCGCTCGTCGTACGGGCCCTGGTGGCTGAGGATCGACAGCGACGGGGTCACCTGCCCCAGCGCCATCCCCCCCACCGCGTGGACGTGGACCCCCTCGTGTTCCGGAAACTCGGACTCGAACCGCCGCAACTCGGTGTCCAGCTCCGCCACGGGCCAGGTTCCGTCGGCGCTTCGGGGCCACCGGGGCGGGCTCTGCAGCAGCGCTGCCAGGCTCGGCGGAGGTCGTTCCTCCATCACCGCCCTCGGCTCGCCCGCGTCGATCCACGTACCCCCTTCGCCCAGGACCACGGTGAGGCAGAGCACGTCCGCGTCGCAGTCGACCATCCAGGTCTCCTCGCCTCCGGCGTATGCCCGCAGCGGGATCGTCACCCGCGTGCCGTCCTCTTCGACGGCCAGCAGGAACAGGTCTTTCCACCGCGCGTTGCCCGCCGTCTGGGCGACCTGCTCGAAGACCGACCACGGGGTCCCGGCGTCGGCGACCAGCAGCAACCACGGCAGCGGCGCCCCTCCCGCGGACTTCTCCGCGGCCCGCTTCTCCTCCAGAGCGTCGAATAGAGGGGCGATCCGGCCGCCCTCCAGCTGCTCGTCGGCGACGGCTCCGTCCACGATGTCCGCGACCACCTGGCCGTCGAGGGCGATCGATGCGGAAGAGACCATCACCTCCGCCGCCGTGGACGTGAACGGTCGTCCCTTCCCGGTGGCTACCGGGAGCGACAGCTGGCCGGCCTCGATCGCCCGGGTCGCTGCCTCGGTCAACTGACTCGTCGGCGGGGTCGCGGCCTCCCGGGGAACGTCCGGCGGTGCGTCCCCCCGGCATCCGACGATCGCCAGCAGCAGTGACAACACCCCCCAGCGTGCCAGGCCCACGGTGCACGAGCTGCACCTCGTCATCGTTCCCCCCCCACGGCGAACTCGCCGCATCGCAGCTTGCCACCGGTGCGACACCGCGCCGCGCGGGGCGCGTCGGTCAGCCGCAGCACGAACACACCCTGGTACGCGCCAGCGTGGTCCTCGAGATAGCGGCTCAGATCCGTCTCGACAGCCCCGCCGGCGTAGTGGTCGCCCACGATCCAGCGCCCGTCCCCCGCGTACAGCCCCGTGTGCCAGACCCACACCGGCGTGTCCCCCAGCTGGCCGATGGCGGGCTCCGCGGGGTTCTCGGCCTCGTCCACCAGGAAGAGCACGTCCCCCGGCACGAGCTGGTCGACCCGAAGGTCGCCGGTGGCCACGGGGTCCATCCCCGGGACCGGCGTCCCCAGCTCCCGGTCGGCGACGGTCTCGGTCGGGTTGACCGAGTAGGAGCGCCAGGTGCATTCCCCCACCCTCTCGGCGGCATAGAACAGCACCCCCTGGCAGTCGATCCCGTCCCCCGGCTTGCGGCAGCGGCCGCCGAGTCGGTAGGGCGTGCCCAGGGTCTCACGGGCGTACTCGACCATGGCGAGGGCCGCCGACGAGGGTTCAGGAGGAGGGACTGCAGGTCGTTCCTGGGCGAGGAGTAGCGCCAGGGCAGCGGCGGGCAGGAAGGGGGCTAGGGGCAAGGTCCACCTCGGGGATCTGACTCTCGGCCCGATTGTACCCGGTACCGGCCTAGGGCTCGATCTCCGACAGCAGCAGCGCGCCACCCGAGAAGTCACCGCACCCCCGGACCACCAGGCCGTCGGCGCAGGAGGGCATCATGCCGCGGATGCGGTGGGTGTCGGCACAGATGGCGCCGTCCTCGTCCCATTCGGCCTCGAGGTCCCAGGGCAGGTTGTCGTTGCGGATGGTGATGTCGTCGTAGAAGTTCACCGCCGTGCCGTCCTGGGTGTGGGGGGTGCCGTCTCCGCAGTAGTCGGCGCGCAGCATGCGGGTGCAGGCCTGGAAGTGGGGCCGCATGGGCACGTCCACCAGCTGTCCGCCGAGGGACAGCTCGGCCACGGCCCAGGGGCCGTACCCGGCGTACACGCACTTGGCCAGGGCGTAGCGCTCGCAGGCGAGGGTGATGGTGTGGGGCTCGTCGTACCAGTCCCCGCCCCCGCGCACGCCCTCGCCCAGGTTCCAGGTGCCTTCCAGGGCGATGGCCCGCAGCGGGTAGTTCGTCTCGTCCACTCCGCACAGGTACTCGAAGTCTTCCATCTCTCGGGTGATGTAGGAGACCTCGTACTGGGTGATGGTGCCGGTGTTCACGTCGCCGGTCTGGGAGAAGGAGTCCAGCCGGATCGTCGCGGCGGTGCCGTCCTGGAGCTGGGCGTCGAACAGCGCGCCGACCATGTCGATGTCGGACACCGGACCCAGGGTCGAGACGCCGAAGATCTGGGTGCCCTGGAGGTAGGTCTCGATCAACTCGTGGTCCGGGTGCCGGACGTCCAGCAGGGACACCGCCTGCAGCTGGGCTCCCCCGATGAGGGGACGGTTCAACTCCCGGCCGTTCAGGTCGCGGCCCGGCTCCAGGTTCACCCGCTCGACCCAGTCCACGAGCACGGGGGTGTCGAAGTCGTTGATATCGTCGTGGAAGCCTGCGAATCCCCCACCGAACTCGATGGGCTCGTCCAGGGACATCTCGTCGCACCGGGCCGGGGTGGCGGTCAGGGATGCGGCGGCCAGCAGGGCCACGGCGGAAGCGTTCAACGTCTGGATCAGGGTGCTCATGATCGAATCCTCGTTCCGAAGGTTGGGACCGCGTGGTCCGGGTTTCGACGAGGACTACACGGGCGGGGTCGGCGGTCTTACATCGGGGGACGAAATGACCTCACCTCCATGGGTCCGGAAGCACAGGGCGTCCTGGGAGCCTGTCCGGGAGAGATCCACGGCGGGCTCCTCCCGTGCCCAGGCCGTAGGCCGGTGCCCGTGCCCGTGCCCGTGCACGGGAGGAGCCGTCAGGCTCGCCGCCCGTGGCGGCAGCGCCCGACAGGATCCTAGCGCGTGAAGTGCACGGTCATGAGATCGAAGCCGAGGATCGTGGGCTCGTCGTCGGTGAGCAGGGAGACCAGGAGCTCGAAGGCGCCCTCGTCCCAGAAGACGCCGAAGTGCTGGTCGTACTGGGGGATCATCATCTGGCCCAGGCCGTGGTCGACCTTGTACGGTTTTCGCTGGCGGGACCGTCGTGCGAAACCCTCGTCGCAGATCTCGATGTTCAGCGCGCCGGCGTAGGCCGAGGTGGTGTGGGGCTTCATCACCTCGTCGTCGCACACGAACACCGAGAACACCTTCGTCTGGGCCCCGTCGGGCATGCGGCTCGCGGAGTGCGCAGCCATGAACTCGCTGTCCGGCTTGATGTCGGCCAGGGCCGGGAAATAGGCGACCGGGAATCCCGTCGTGCCGTTGTGGGCCGACACGAAGGAGACGAAGCGGTCCACGTTGGGGTGCCCGCCCAGCTGCTCCAGGTAGTGGCGCGTGACGATGCCCCCGTCGCACTCGGCGATGACCGAGACCTGCCGGCCACCCAGGGCGTCCACGACCGCCTGGATCGCCTCGCCGACCTCCACCGCCCCCTCGGTCAGGGTCTCGGTGAACAGCCCGGGCGGCTGGTAGACCACGGCCTCGAACCCCCGGGCCTCGAGCCGGTCCCGCATCACGTCGAAGAACTCGGCGACGATCATCGATCCGGTGACCAGCACGACCACTTGCCGGTCCCCGGCCGCGGCCGCCTCGGCGGCCAGCTCGGCGGGCGGCCGGTAGGAGTTCGCACCCGACCGCTGGGCGTAGCCCACGCATCCCGAGGAGATCACGCAGGCGAACAGCAGAGCCATCAAGAGTGGCTGGAATCGTCTCGATGGTGACACGGGATCCTCCCTCCACGGGGGGGATCCTACACGGCGCGAAGACTCACGCGTCGAAGTACAGGGCGAACTCGTAGGGATGGGGACGCTCGGCCACGGAGCGGAACTCCTTCTCCTTGGTCTCGAGCCACTTGTCGATCAGGGGGTCGCTGAACACGCCACCGCGGGTGAGGAACTCCCGGTCCTCCTTCAGGGCGGTCAGCGCCTCGCCCATGGCCACGGGGAGGCGCTTGTCCTGGGAGCGATCGAGGTCGGCCGAGGGGCCGTAGCCGTCGGCGACGGGATCCAGCCCGCGTTCGACGCCGTCGAGTCCGGCCATCACCATGGCCGCCAGCGCCAGGTAGGGGTTGCAGGTCAGGTCGGTGGGTCGGTACTCGATCCGGATCTGGTCCCCCCGGGCCCAGCGGGGGATCCGCACGGCCGAGGTCCGGTCCGCGGGACCGAAGGTCAACGAGACGGGCGCCTCGAAGCCCGAGTTGAGCCGCTTGTAGGAGTTCGTGGACGGGTTGGTCAGCGCCGCCAGCGCCCGCCCGTGGGCGAGCAGCCCGCCGATGTAGGCCAGGGCGGTCTGGCTCAGCTCGTACTCGTTGTCGGGGTCGAAGAAGACGTTCTCCCCGTCGCGCACCATCATGTGGTGCGTGTGCCAGCCGCTCCCCGGCCGCTCGTGGATCGGCTTGGGCATGAAGGTCAGCCGGAGACCCTCGCGGTGCGCCATGTTGTGCAGCACGTACTTGCACAGCATGGCCTGGTCGCCGATCCCCGCCGCCGCCGAGGGATTGCACTCGATCTCCTGCTGTCCGTGCCCCCCGGTCTCGTGGTGGTGGTACTTGATGGGCAGGCCCAGATCGGTGAGCAGCGCCGTGGCCCGGTCGCGGAAGTCCGCCATCCGGTCGTAGGGGTTGATCATGTGGTAGGCGTTGAAGTCGTACGCCTCGTCCCCGTGGACCTTGGCCCGGGTCTCGGTGGGCGTGTCCACCAGGGTCAGGTCGCGGAACACGTAGAACTCGTACTCCGGGGCGATCAGCAGATCGTCGGCGATCCCCAGCGAACGCACACGATCCACGGCCCGCAGCAACAGGGTGCGGGGATCCTGATCCGACGGGGGCAGCCCGTCCTGGGCCAGGCAGACCCAGGCGTTGAGCGACACCGTCGGTACCTCCCGGAAGGGATCCAGGAAGAACGTGGACAGATCGGGCTTGAGCAGCATGTCGCTGGCCTCGACCTTGCGGTAGCCGTACGAGGAGCCGTCGAAGCCCACACCTTGCTCCACCACGGACTCGTCGAAGCTCTCCACCGGGAGGCTCACGTGGCGCAGGCCCCCCGTGGGATCCACGGTCTTCAGATCCACGATCCGGATCTTGTTCTCGACCACGAACTGCTGGAATCGCTGGAACGCGGCGCTGGTCATGGGTCCTCCCGGTCGCCGCCGGCGGCGACCCCGATGGGTGGGGGTCAGATCCGGTGGATCACCATCCCGGAACGCAGCTTGGGCTCGAACCAGGTGGACTTGGGTGGCATCACCTTGTCCGCGTCCGCCACGTCGAACAGCTGGATCATCGAGGTGGGGTACAGGGAGAACGCGACCTCGAACTCGCCCCCGTCCACCAGCCGTTCCAGCTCCGCGGTGCCCCGGATTCCGCCCACGAACTTGATCCGCTCGTTGGTCCGCGGATCGTCGATGCCCAGCACGGGCGCCAGCAGATTGGACTGCAGGATCGCCGCGTCGATCCGCGCCACGGGATCGCCGTCGTCCCACGATCCCGGGATCGCCCGCAGTCGATGCCATTTGCCGCCCACGTAGCAGCCGAAGCAGGCCGGCCGGTCCGGCTCCGGGTGGTCCATGTCCGCCACCTCGAAGCGATCGGTGATGCGCTCCAGGAAGGCCTCGGCCGTCAGTCCGTTCAGATCCGCCACGACCCGGTTGTAGGCCAGGATCTTGAGCTGCTCGTCCGGGAAGATCACCGCCAGGAAGCGGTTGTAGGGCTCGTCGCCGGTATGCCCGGGGTTGGCGTCCCGCAGCTGGTCGCGCGCGTTGAGCGCCGAGGCGGAACGATGATGCCCGTCGGCGATGTACAGGCACGCCAGGTCGCCGAAGGCCCGCTCCACGTCCGCCAGCCGTCCGGGCTCGTCGATCACCCACAGGGTGTGCTGGATCCCGTCGTCGGCCACGAAGTCCACGGTGGGCTCGCCGGCGGTGAGCGCGGCCATCACGTCCCGGGTGTCTCCGGTGGCCCGGTAGGCCAGGAAGACGGGGCCGTTCTGGGCCCGGGCGTCCACGATGTGTCGGGTCCGATCCGCCTCCTTGTCCGGGCGGGTGAACTCGTGCTTCTTGATCAGCCCCCGCTCGTACTCGTCCACGGACACGCAGGCCATCAGGCCCACCTGGCGGTGGGTCCCCATGCGCTGGGCGTACGCGTAGAGGCAGGGCTGTTCTTCCCTGACCAGCGTCCCGCTGGCGATGAACCGTTCCAGGTTGTCCGCGCCCATGCGGTAGACCCGGTCGTCGTGGGTGTCGACGGTCGGATCCAGATCGATCTCGGGCTTGATCACGTGGAGGAAGCTGTGGGGGTTGTCGCCGGCCATCGCGCGGGCCTCGTCGGAGTCCAGCACGTCGTAGGGGGGCGAGGCGACCTTCGCCGCCAGCTCGGGTGGGGGCCTCAGGCCATGGAAGGGGTACACTGCGGACATGGACTCTCCCCTGGTCAGCACCGGCGCGGGTCCCCGCACCGGCGGGTTTGGGCGTCGAACATGGGATGACAGGATGTCCCTGTTGTCAAGCCATGGTGTCGTCGTCCTGCTCGGCCTCCTGGCCGTCGGCTGCCCCACGTTCCCTGGGGACGACGACGACACCACCGGGGGAGGGGTCGGGGACGACGACACCACGGGCGCGGAGTTCACCTACCTGGCCTACGACTTCGTCCTCGACGTACCCGGCGGCGACGCGGACGTGCACCTCACCGTCACGCCCATGGACGCCGACCGGGTGCCCCTGTGCACCTACCCCATCGACTTCGAGGCCGAGTACCACCTCGGCCCCGGGCTGGGCGGTCCCTTCTGGTCCGGTGTGGACGAGGGGCTGACGCTGCTGTCCGCTTCCGATCCCGGGACCACCGACTGCGACGAGACGGTGGGCAAGCCCTACCACGACGGCCCGGACGACCTGCTGGACGGCTGGAGTCCCATGGGCTTCGTGTCCTGTGACGAGGCCCAGTACGACGCCTCCTTCCTCGGGGACGATCCCACCGGCGCCAGCGACGGTTCCTTTGCC
Source organism: uncultured Rickettsiales bacterium (assembly GCA_964542165.1). Lineage (GTDB taxonomy): Bacteria > Myxococcota_A > UBA796 > UBA9615 > CAYRNR01 > CAYTBN01. The sequence continues at coordinate 7,345 of CAZITQ010000047.1, read as the reverse complement.
GGCTACTGCCTGGTGACGGGCCCGGAGGTGCGTGACGCGCTGCCCGAGCTGCCCCTGGGCGAGGTGGAGGGGATCTGGCTCGGTCGGGGCACCGAAGGGCAGATGGATCCCCTGGGCGACTACACGTACCTGGCCGCCGACGATGGCAGCTGGGCCTGGTTCGTGTGGGGCTTGCTGTTCGCCGAGGAGGGGGCGACCTCCGAGCCCTGTCCAGGGCTCTGTGGCACGTACCGCACCTTCGCGTTCTGGTACTTCGTGCCCTTCTGAGTCCGCCTGCACGAGCTCTGCACGACCGATTCATCCCGTCTTCACACCCCCTCCCTACCCAGGTCACGGTGTCGTCCTAGAACCGTTCTCGTGGGGTCGCGGTTCGACCCGGACGGGAGGCGAGACGGGTGGCACACACGTTCAAGACGATGATCCGCAGGGCAGCGCTCTCGCTGACCTGCCTGGGGCTCGCGACCGGGATCTGGGCGGCGTCCGTACACCGCCTGTTCACCCCGGACCTGGGCGAGTTCGTGGCGCCCCACGGGGTGTCGCCCCGGGCGGACGCCCTGTCCGCGCGCTATCTCGATCTGTGGGGGGACCCGCAAGAGCTGGCCGCCGGCCACGCGGCGATCCGCGCCAGCAACCCGGAGTGGGACTTCATGGGCCGGACCTACCTGGTCCTGGCGCTGGCCAACATGGCTCTGCGGGACCCGGCCCGCGAGGTCGCCTACCTGGACACCATCGACGCGGTGATCGCCGACACCCTGGCCCGGGAGAGCAGCGAGGGTGTCTACCACTTCCTGATGGGCTACGCCCACGCCCGGCCCTTCGTGGAGCAGCCGGCGAGATCGATCTTCGTGGACGGCGAGATCGCCCTGATGCTGGCAGCGCGCCGCCTGCTGGAGGACCGCGACGACCTGGCCGCGCTCCACCGGGAGCGGATCGCGCTCGTGGTGGAGCGCATGGAGGTCAGCCCCACGCTCTCGGCCGAGAGCTACCCCGACGAGTGCTGGACGTTCTGCAACACCACCGCGCTGGCGGCGATCCGGATCGCCGATGTTCTCGACGGGACCGACCATTCGGCCCTGCTCGACGGCTGGGTCGACCTGGCAAGACGGGAGCTGGTCGACCCCGAGACCGGCTTGCTGATCGCCAGCTACACCCTGGACGGACAGCCCCTCGACGGCCCGGAGGGCTCGACCCTGTGGATGGCGGCCCACAACCTGCAGCTGGTGGACCCCGCGTTCGCGGACGACCAGTATGCCCGGGCCCGCGCCGAGCTGGGCCGCTCCGTGGTGGGCTTCGGCTACGCCCGGGAATGGCCCCGTTCCTGGGTCGGACCGGTGGATGTGGACTCGGGCCCCACGGTCCCCCTTCTCGAGGCCAACGCCGGCTCCAGCGGGCTGGCGGTTCTGGGTGCGGCCGCGTTCGACGACGACGAGTACCTGACTCAGCTGCTGACCTCCCTGGAGCTCGCCGGCTTCCCCGAGCACCGGGGTGACGGCCTGGCCTACGCCGCGAGCAATCACGTGGGAGACGCGGTGCTGCTGTACGCGCTCACCTGCGGTCCCCTCTGGGAGCGGGTGCGCGGGGAGGTGAGGACATGAAGGCTCGAATCCTCCGACCGCCGTGGCACCTGCTGACCGCCGCGGTGCTGCTCTCTGCGGCGTTCGCGTTCTGCCACATGGTGGGCTACCGCGAACACGTCTCGTTCCTCAGCGGAACCCTGCCCGCCGGCGGTGGTGGTCTGGCCGCGATGGCCTGCGGTGCGGTCTACCTGCTGAGCTACCTGCTGGCGGTGTTCGTGGTGCCGGTGCTGCTGCTGTGGGCCGCCCTGTCCACCGGGCTGCGGGCGGTGGCCGGCGTACGGCGCAGGAACGGCCGTTCCCCGGGCCTGTGATACCCTCTCGTCGGACGATCAGGCCGACGGGAAGGCACCATGGCGACACACGGACGAGCGTTGGGTTGGCTGATTCTGGTCGGGTCGCTGGTGGTCCTCCCCGCCGCGTGCGACACCGGCGATGACGACGACTCGGCCGTCGCGGACGACGACGACGACGACACCACGCCCACCGGAAACGTCACCATCACCGCCGTTTCGCCATCCAGCGGCGCGCCGGAGGGGGGGTACCCGGCAGACGTCTACGGCACCTACTTCACCACCTCCGACGACATGCAGATCTCCTTCGGGGACCGATCGGCCACGATCCAGGAGTGCGTGGACAACCGCTGCACGGTGACCGTCCCCGCGTCGGAAGAGCAGGGCTCGGTGGACGTGATCGTGGTCAACTCCATCGGCGAGGGGGAGCTCGAGGACGGGTTCACCTACACCCTGGACATGGACGAGCTGACCACCTACTTCGTCGAGCTGGTGCGGGTGGAGTACGCCTACCCGGACGTGTACTCGCCCCCGCCGAGCCCCGAGGTCTGGGCCCGCGGCTACACCTTCGAGCCCACGGAGCTGGACGTGCCGCGTCAGGTGCTCTGGGGTGGCCAGCTGCCCACCATGGGCAATTGTGTGATGTTCGACAGGAACACGGACTGGGTGGATCCGGACTGGGACCTGGTACACGCCGGCAGCGAGATGACCCTCAACGGGCCGAACACCTACATCCTCGACCGCTACTGGGGCTACTACAAGCTGGACGACGCCGACATCGCCGACTGGGCATCGGGCATGTTCTCGCTGGACCTCCCCGGCGGGGACGACCTGCCCGCGGACGTGGTCGACGAGGCCTTGTACACCCCTCCGGCCTTCACGACCTACCCCGCCATGGACCCGGGCCAGATGTCGCTGTCGACCTTCAACCTGGGGGTGACGGTGACGATCCAGGGGGAGTGCGACAGCTCGGTCGTCGCCCTGGACGTGTACTACACCGGCGACCCCTACCTGCTGTACGAGGAGACCATCCTCTGCCTCTTCCCCGGGGTCGGGGAACACCTGGTGCCCGGGGCGTTCACATCGCTCTTCCCGGGAACCGCCGGTGTGATCACCCACATCGAGTGCTTCAACGAGATCCTCGCCGAGTCGGGGAGCGGAGCCATGTCCTCGGGGATCGGCCGGGCGATCATCAGCGGCGTGATCCTCATCCAGTAGCGCCGAGCACGAGGACCCCCGCCCGGGCGTCCACCTCGTCGACGGAGAGGTCCACCCGGAGCCCGGGCTGCACCTCGACTCCCGGGCGCCACCACGCCCGGAAGGCCAGGCCCAGGAGCTCGACCCGGACCCGCCGGCGGCGGACGTCCAGCACGACCGCGGGCCGGGGTTCCTCCCGGTGCTCCTCGAGCCAGCGAAGCATCCAGTACTCCCGCGAACCCGCGGTCACGACCCGGGAGCGGGCGAGGATCGGCTCGCTCTGCGCGATGACGGTCCGGATTCCTTCCGCGTCCAGCGGCGGTACCTCGCCCGCGAGGAGGGCGGAGATCTGGCGCTGGGCCAGCAGATCCAGATACCGCCGCAGGGGAGAGGTGAACTGGAGGTAGGCGTCCACCGCGAGCCCGGCGTGGGGGCCGGGCGAGGTGTCCGTCACCACCGGGTCCAGGCAGCGGGTGGCCCGGTAGATCCCGTACGGATCGGCCAGATCCAGGTCCGAGGCCCGGGGGGCGACCTGCGTCTGGCTCCGGAAGGGGACCGCCAGCCCGGCCGCCGCGGCCAGCTCCGCAGCGGCCCGGTTGGCCCGGATGGCCCATTCGGCCACCATCCGGTGGGCCGGGGTCGAGGGGTCGACCCGCGACAATCGCATCACCCCGTCCGGATCCAGCTCGGGCAACACGGAGACGTTGGAGGTCTCGAGGGCTCCCCGGCCCAGACGCCGGTCGCGCAGCCCACGGGCCAGGCGCCAGGCGGTGGACAGCTCTCCTGCCTCCCCGGCCGCCAGGCGGCGGTCCATCTCCGGGTAGGGGACGGCCTCGGCGATCCGCACCCGGCTGCGGCACAGGTCCACGCCGACCTCGTTGCCCCGCCCGTCGAACTCGATCGACACGCTGAGGGCGGGACGCTCCTCGCCCACCCGCAGGGACGCGGCCCTGCCACCCAGGGACGGCGGCAGCATCGGTAGCGAGCCCTCGGGCAGGTAGAGGGTGCCCTGGCGCTCCATCGCCGCCCGGTCCACCGGTCCACCCACCGGAATCAGGGCTCCCGGTTCGGCCAGGTGGACCCCGACCCGGACCGCCCCTCCGCCCAGGTCCTCGACGGTCAGGGCGTCGTCGACCTCCACGGTGTCCTCGTAGTCGATGGACACGGCCCGCAGGTGGCGTAGATCGCGCCGCGTGGGGTCGGCGAGCGCCCGATCCAGCCCCCGGGCGAGGCTGTCGGCGTCCGCGAGCACCTCGTCCGGGAACGGCTCGCCCAGCCCTTGCTGGATCAGGGCCAGGTTCTGGTGCTCGGTGAACACTCCCCGCCGCACGAGCAGGTCGAACGCTGCGGCGGGGGTACCCTCGAGCCCGGCAGCGACCATCAGCGCCGCCCCGGGGTCGCGCGGGGAGACCTGGCCGGCGCGAGCGGCGAGGCTCTCGAGCTGCTCGACGTACTCTCCGGTCCCCTCCGGCGGGCTCCCCTCCCCCCCCCGGATCCAGCCCACGATGGCGCCTCGCCGTTCCTCCTCGAGGGCCTCCTCACGGGCGGCCCGGAGCCGATCGGCGACCTTGTCGGCGGACACCACCTGGACGTCGGTGGCCCGGACGCGGAAGTGGAGTCCATCGGCGACCAGCGCCCGAAGCAGGCGCGAGGCGAGGACCCCGTCGGAGGGGGCGCCGAGGAGGTCGGCCAGATCCGCGAGGGAGACCATCTCGCGCGCCGACCGCATCCGCTCCCAGAGCGCCGGGACGTCCACCCCCCGGGAGGCCTCCTCCTGCGCCCGTTCGAACGCCCGCACCTCCAGGCCCACGGCCTGCGCGTCGCCGCCGGACACGGCCACACCGGTCCAGCACAGGACGCGCACCTCCGCGACCCGGACCTGCGCGCCGCTGCCGTCCACGCCCACGAAGCGGGGACCCTCGGATTCGAGCAGTGCCACGGAGGCCACGCCGCCGTGCTGGCGCACGTCCACGAGCTGGGGAAGGGTGGGGGTGCCGGCCATGGCGGGCCAGTCTACTCCGCGACGCGGTCGCAGGTGAACGTGTACAGGTCCTTGTCGCCGGAATCCGCTCGGTTGGACACCAGGAAGAACTCCCTGCCGTCGGGCCCCACGTAGACGCCCTCGTCCTTGGCGCCGTCCTCGCTCACGCCCGGGAGCCGGGTGACGTGCCCCCAGCCGTCCCCGTCTCGGACCGCGTAGAACACGTCGAAGGGGGCCTCGGTGTCCGCCCCCTGCACGAAGAACAGGACGTCCCCCTCGGGGCTCGGCGCAGGATCGGTCTGTGCCCGCTCGTCGTTGAGGTCGTCGAGCAGCTCGGCCTCGCCCCAGCCGTCGCCCTCCCGTCGGCTGAACCACAGGTTGGCCACCAGCGAGGGATCCGAGCGCTTGAAGTACAGGACTTCGCCGTCCCAGGAGAACGCGGGCTTGTTCTCGAGGGCGTCCGAGGCCAGCTCGTCGAGGCAGTAGGGCTGCCCCCAGCCCTCGCCCTCGCGGTCGTGGGCCCACAGGTCGTAGTTGCCGTTGCGGTTGCCGCCGTAGACCAGCAGCTCACCGTCCGGCGAGATCACGGGGTTGGTCTGTCCGCCGCTGCCGTTGACCGGCGGTCCCAGGTTCACCGGTTCCCCCCAGGGTTCGCCGGGGGCGGCGCGCTCGGAGACCCAGATGTCCGCCGATCCCTCGCCGCCCTCGCGCCCCGACGAGAAGTACAGCGAGAGCCCGTCTGGAGACAGGGACGGGCCCATCTCGCTGGACCCCGAGTTCACCGGCTCGCCCAGGGAGACCGGTTCGGTGCAGGTGAAGGTGATGGGCGGCGCAGCCGTGGTGTCGTCGTCCCCGGTGTCGTCGTCCCCGGCGTCGTCGTCCCCGGGGGATCCGCTGTCGTCGTCGTCCTGGGGACAACCGACGATCGACAGCGCTCCGGCGAGGGCGAACAGCTGCCACGACCAGCGGAGAGCCATGCCTCGAGTATGCACATGAGCGGGCCCGGCGTCTGCTACGATCCCCACCCTGGAGCCCCGATGGTCGTCCGCTCAGCCCTCCCAGCCCGTACCCGCCGCGTCCTCGTGCTGCTGCCGGCCCTGCTGTGGGGAGCCTGCGACGGCTGCGGCGGAGACGACGACGACACCACCGCCGGGGGCATCCTCCCGGCCCAGGTGATCACCGACCTGGTGTACGCCGGCGAATCCGGCGGCGCGGAGCTGGCGGGGGACCTCTACCTCCCGGAGCGGACGGAGGCGCCCCCGGCCTTCGTGCTGGTCCACGGGGGTGGATTCTTCCAGGGTGACCGGTCGGACCTGGAGGTGGCGGCAGGGCACCTGCAGCGCGCCGGAGTGGCCGTGTTCAACGTGGACTACCGCCTGGTGGGGGTGAACGGCGGGGAGTTCCCGGCGGCGGCGGTGGACGTGCTCGACGCCGTCCGCTATCTCGACGTCCACGGGGACGAGCTCGGTGTGTCGGGTGGCTGCGGCGTATTCGGGACGTCGGCCGGCGGTACGCTGGCCTCCCTGGCCTCCCTGATGCGGGACGATCCGCGGATGGTGCGCGCCGGCTGGTCCCCCCTGCGGGGCGCCAGCGACCACGCCCCCGTGCTCGCGAGCGCGTCGGGGGTCTACGACTTCACCACCCGCGAGGAACAGCACGGGTCGGTGCCCCCCATGGAGCAGGACTTCCTGGGCGGGGGCCCCGACGTGGTGCCGGGGCGCTACCTGCACGCCTCGCCGATCCAGCACGTGGACGGCGCCACGGGCCCGGTGCTGCTGCTCCACGGCTCGGAGGACGCGCTGGTGGAGCCGGTCCAGGCCGAGCTGATGCGCGACGCCCTCGAAGGGGCCGGCGTGGAGGTGGAGCTGGCCATCTACGACGGGGCCATCCACGGGTTCATGTTCCCCCTCAACGACAACAATCCGGATGGCATGCACGCCGTGGAGCGGCTGGCCACCTTCCTCCTGGAGGCCTCGACCGGGTGCCCGGGCCCCGCCGAGACGGGGACCTCCCGGGTGGTCCAGACCGGGACCGCGATCTGGGACGAGGCGACCTGGAGCGGCACCGAGACCTACGAGCTGCGGGACGACGGGGCTGCGGTCTGCCAGCGCAGCTACGCCGTGGAGGGCACGGCCGGGGACGGCTCCCCACCCGTGGCCCGGGTGACCTACACCGTCACCGCCGAGGACGGCGACTGCGGCGACGCTCCCCACGCTCCCGCCGACGGCGACGTCTGGACCCTGGTGATCGAGGAGGACACCCGGGACGGACGCCCGGCCCTGTTCCGCGAGGCCGACGGC
>CAZITQ010000046.1:13057-46359 GCA_964542165.1 uncultured Rickettsiales bacterium | reverse complement strand
GCGGGGGGCCTTGTCGGGGGGCGCCCGGGCTTGGGGGGGGGGGGCCGCCGCCGCCGCCTGCACCTCGTCGGGGATCTCGACCAGGTCGTCGGTCTGGAGCTCGATGCCGTTGATCCGCTGCCAGCCCGCGACCTTGTCCACCAGGGCCACCGGGCACTCGGGGTTGGCCTTGAGATGCAGCAGGATCTCGGGGGTGACCAGGCTCCGCTCCTGGTTGCTGGCGATGATCTCCACGACGTCGGCCGAGGCGGTCTCGGCCAGGTAGCAGATGGTCTGATCGTTGGTCTGGCGACGGAGGACGATGGTCTCGAGGACCGACGGCTCCTTGCGGTGGAAGGCCAGGAACTCGAGGAGCCGGGGGTGGGTCTTGCTGTCGATGGTGGACACCAACAGCGACTCGGGCAGCCCCTCGAGGGACTTGTTGGCTGTAGCCGAGATCTTGGGGTCCGGATCGCCCACCAGCACGTACAGCACGGACATCAGCTGGGCCGGGGGCAACGGCAGGGTGCCGGCGGCCGCCATCATCCGCACGGGGGCGGGTGATTCCGGATCGATGTGCTTGATCAGGTCGGCGGGGATGCCGAAGTCCCCGGCGATCTCTTGGGGGCTCGCCACGTTCCAGTCCTCCACGGCCCTCGGGCCGTCAGTTCCAGGCTACCAGGCGACGCGGGCCCGGGTACATCCCCGTGCCGGTGGACGGCTCACAGGGCCGACGCGCCCAGGGCCATCGAGGCCACCTCGCGGCCGTGCTCACGGAGCTCGCGCCGGCGTTCATGGTCGCCGAACCCCAGAATACCGAGTCCCACGTCGTCCCGGGGACGGAGCACCACCACCCGGAGCCTCTTCACCCGCGGATCCTGGGCCTCGTTGCGCCAGAGGGCCTCGCCGATGTCGTCCTCGACCACCTCGTGGATCAGCATCTCCACGGACCGCTCCAGGATGCCCACGCCCCGGGAGACCTGGGCCCGGGTCTTCATGGCCAGCTTGCCCGGGAGGCACGAGACCACCAGCAGCATGTCCTCGGAGGTCTCCTGGCTCTCCCGCCGATCCAGATGGTGGCGGTACGCGTCGAACGCCGTGGACAGGGGCGCCACGTCCCTCAGGCTGCCGTCCACGAAGCGGTGGCCGAACAGATCCACCGGCGGGAACACCCCGGGGATCGAGGCCGACGCGAGCACCAGGTCGATCAGGGCGTCCGGGATCCCGTGGGGTCCCGCGGGATCCAGGGTCATCCGCAGCAGGTGGGGGTGCTCGGCCTGGAAGCTCTCGAGCAGGGACGCATGGTTGGTCACCAGATAGTACGCGCCGTCGTTGAGGGACGAGACTCCGATACCCCAGTTGTCCCGGCCCCGGAGCCCCTCCCACGCGATGTGGTTGGCGATGGTCCAACGCAGCGGAGCCGTGTCCCACACCGCATCCCGGGCGCCCGGGCCGAAGGGCAACAAGGTCCCCAGCGCCCCCCCCAGGGTGCCCGTGCGGGGCTTGGCGTACACGTTCTGCGGTCCCTCGACCGAGTCCCACAGCAGGGTCAGCTTGTCGGATCCGGCCCGCAGGTCCCGGTGCTGGGCCAGCACGGTCGCGTTCAGGGCGCCGACGCTGACCCCGGCGTGGAAGTCGAAGTGGTCGATCGACCGGGCAAGCTCCTCGAGGACCCCCACCTGGAACTCGCCCAGAGCGGCACCGCCGGAAAGGACCACAGCTCGCCAGGGCATGGGTAGTCCTCCTGTTCAGGGGGCATGTTAGCAGTCCATCGACTCGCCTGGCATCCGATCCCCCCGCGAAGCGCCACCTCGCCCGTCCGGATCAAGGAGTCCTGGCGAGGCGAAGCCGAGGCAAACAGGAACGACTCAGAGGGTGGGCGGGCGCGGGAGGGTGGCGGGGCGGGGTCTAGTCGTCGTCTTCCTTTTGCTTGAACGGCGACGAATCGATGATCTTCTGGGTCAGGTGGGCCGGGACCTCCTCGTTGTGGGAGAAGGCCATGGTGTAGCTGCCCTTGCCGCCGGTGATGGACTGAAGCGCCTTGGCGTACTCCAGCACCTCGGAGTGGGGCATCTGGGCGATGATCACCGAGTTGCGACCCCGGGGCTCCATGGTGATGACCCTGCCGCGGCGGCTGTTGACGTCACCCATGATGTCGCCGGTGTTCTCGTTGGGGACCACGATCTCCAGGTCCAGGATGGGCTCGATCAGGGTCGGGCTGCACTCCAGGAAGCCCTTCTTGAAGCCCTTGCTGCCGGCGGTCTTGAACGCCATCTCGGAGCTGTCCACCTTGTGGAAGCTGCCGTCGTCCAGGACCACGAGCACGTCCACCACCGGGTACCCGGCCAGGGGACCGCGGACCATGGACTCGACGATGCCCTTCTCCACGGCGGGGATGTACTGCCGCGGGATGGCGCCGCCGACGATCTCCGACTTGAACAGGAAACCCTCACCCCGGGGCTGGGGCGCGATGCGCAGCCAGGTGTCGCCGAACTGACCTCGACCGCCGGTCTGCTTCTTGTGCCGACCCTGGATGCGGGTGTTGCCCTTGATGGTCTCCTTGTAGGGGACCGGGGGCAGGTCCAGCTCCACCTCGACGCCGTACTTGCGACCGAGCTTGGCGATGGTGGTGTCCACATGGGTCTGGCCCATGCCGGACATCACGATCTCCGAGGTCAATTCGTGCTGGCTCACCGCCAGGGTGGGGTCCTCTTCCATCAGCTTGAGCAGCCCGGCCTTGATCTTGTCCTCGTCGCCCTTGGACTTGGCCCGCACGATGTAGCTCATCATCGGCTGAGGCAGCGGCTCGTTGACCACGTGCAGCGGATGCTTGTCCGCACAGAGTGTGTCGAAGGTGGAGGTGTCCTTGAGCTTGGCCACGGCCACGATGTCGCCGAGCATGGCGTGCCCCACGGGCACCACCTTCTTGCCCTGGACCACGTTGATCTGGCCGAAGCGCTCCTTGCCGTCCTTGGTGGTGTTGATCACGCTGGTGTCGGCGTCGATGGTGCCGGCCACCACGCGGAAGATCGTGAGCTTGCCCGAGAAGGGATCGTTGACGCTCTTGACCACCAGCCCGGCGAAGGGCCGCTCCGGGTCGGGAGTCAGCTCCTCGACGTCCTCCGAGTCCCCCATGCGAACCTGCCGGGGGGTGCCGCTCAACGGATCGGGGAACAGCGACAGGGCGTCCAGAAGGCTGCCCACGCCGTGGTTCTTGCCCGCCGCTCCGAACATCACGGGCACGAAGCTCCCGGTCTTGATCCCGACGACCAGGCCCTGTCGGACCTCCTCGGCGGTCAGCTCGCCCACGTCGAAGTACTTCTCGAGCAGCTCCTCGTCGGCCTCGGCCGCGGCCTCGATCATCGCCTCGGTGGCCTCCTCGACCTCGTCGGCGACCTCGTCCGGGATGGGCCCGGTCTCGACCTTGCCGCTGTCGTCGGCGGCGAACGTCACCATCTCCTTGGAGATCAGGTCGACGACGCCGCGGAAGTCGGCCTCGGTGCCCACCGGCACCTGCAGCGGAATGGCCCGGACGCCCATGACCTCCTGGATGTCCTCCAGGGCCTTGGCCGGGTTGGCGCGCTCGCGATCCATCTTGTTGATGAAGACGCCCACGGGCATCGAGAGATCGATGGCGAAGCGCCAGGCCTTCTCCGTGTTGACCTCCATCCCGTCGACCGCGGAGACCACGCAGATCGCCGAATCGGCGCCCAGCATCGCGGTGCGACCGTCGTAGATGAAGTTCCCGTCCCCGGGCGTGTCCACGAAATTGACCTTGGTGCCGTTCCACTCGACGGCGCCGAAGGCACTGGAGATGGAACCGCCGCGCTTGTGCTCCTCGGGCTCGAAATCGAGCATCGAGGTCTGATCGTCCACGGCGCCCAGCCGCGTGTTGACCCCGGTGATGTAGAAGAACGCCTCGCCCAGCGACGTCTTGCCGCACCCGCTGTGACCGACGATGGCGATGGATCGGATGTCCTTGGGCTCGTAGCGTTTCATCGGGGCTCCCATGCTGTCGCGGTCTCCTGCCGCGGTCCATTCGTGGGTTCGTCGCGCCTGCCGGTTACCGGCCGTACCGGGCCGCCGTGCCACCGGGGGGGGGCGACACTGTCTAACTCACTTCGGGGGTTCCGTCAACGCGCGTTCGACCCCCCCCGGTTGGCGCGGGGCAACGGGACGGGGGCGCCGGCGCGCCGGGGGGCGGGGGCCCCCGGCCCCCGGGGGGGGGGCTCCGGGTTGCTGCGGTCCGGCTGGCGCCGGCAGCAGAACCCGGCCAGCTGCACGGCGACATGGGGGTTTCTCGTCTGATTCTTGCGCGGACGTTCGCGGGTGCGGTGCTTCAGGCCTGGTTGCGTTCGTGGAGTAGGCGGAGTCCCAGCAGGGTGAGGTCGTCCACCACCTCGTCGATGGTGTCCGAGCCCTTGCCGATGAGGGCGGCCAGGCCGCCGGTGGCCAGGACCTTTGCCTCGGGGGCCTGCATCTCGGTCCGGATGCGGCGGCAGATCCCGTCCACGAGCTCCACGTAGCCGAAGTAGAGCCCCGCCTGGATCGAGTGGGTGGTGTTGCGACCGATGATCGACGGCGGCCGCGCGGGCTCGACCCGCGGCAGCTTGGAGGTGGTCTTGAACAGGGCCTCGGCCGCGATCTGGTAGCCGGGCGCGATGACGCCGCCGAGGTAGGAGCCGTCCGCGCGGATGCAGTCGAAGGTGGTGGCGGTCCCGAAGTCCACCACCACGCAGGCGTCCGCGACCAGGTGGTGGGCGGCCACCGCGTTCACGATCCGGTCGGCGCCCACGTCCCGGGGATTGTCGTAGAGGATGGGCACTCCGGTGCGCATTCCCGGTCCCACCTGCATGGGCTCCACCTTGCAGTACTCGCGGCACATCCGCAGCATCGGGTAGGCGGCCGAGGGGACCACGCAGGCCAGGATCGCCGACTCCACGTCCGCCAGCGTGCGGCCCTGGGTCTGGATCAGCATCTGGAGGATCACGCCCAGCTCGTCGTGGGTCCGGCTGGTGCTCGTCTCGATGCGCCACGATCCGATCCCCTGATCGCCCTCGAACAGACCCAGCACGGTGTTCGTGTTTCCGATGTCGATCACCAGCAGCATCTCGTTCCCTACCCTCCCGGTCTCACAGACCCACGTCGCCGGCCATGATCACCCTCACCTGCCCATCCCCCTCGCGGAGGAGCAGCTCTCCCGTCTCGCCGACGCCGACGGCCGTACCCTCGACGACCGCGTCCCCCAGGTCAACCCGGATCGCGCGCCCCAGGGTGTCGAGGCCGTCGCGGTAGGACTCCAGCAGTGAGCGTCCTCCGTCGCGCTGAAGACCCACGTACAGAGGAGCCAGCGCCCCCAGCAGATCGGCCACCAGCCCGGGTCGATCCCCCGGTCGCCCGGTCTCCATCTGGACCGACGTCGCGGTCCGACGGATCTCGCGGGGCAGTTCGGCGGCCGCGAGATCCACGTTGATCCCGATCCCTGCGGCCAACGCCAGGCCCCCCGCGCCGGCGATCGCCTCGCACGCAATGCCCGAGATCTTGCGGGCGGGGTGCTCCTCGTCCCTGCGCACGATCAGGTCGTTGGGCCACTTGAGGCTCGCGACCACCCCGGCCGACCGCAACGCGTCGCGGCCGGCCAGGGCCAGGGCCAGCGTCACCAGAGGGACCCGTTCGGGGGCCAGCCGGGGGCGCAGCAGGATCGTCAGATGGATGTTGCGGCCCGGGGGCGAGTGCCAGCTCCGACCCAGCCGGCCTCGACCCGCGTCCTGGGCATCGGCCACCACCAGGGTTCCCTCGGGTTCGCCCCGCCGGATGAGGTCACGAACCTCGTCGTTGGTGGAGCCGCAACGGGCCAGGCGGCGGCAGCGTTCCAGGGGAAAGAGCGTCGCGGCCTCCCCGTCCAGGGGGGGGATCTCCGGAAAGGGGGGCGCTGGGCTCAACCGGCCTCCAGGTCCAGCCCCAGATCGACCCAGCGCGCACCGTGGATGACGGCGCCGCTGCTGATGGCATCCACGCCGCACGCGGCGATCTCGGCGAGGTTGTCCAGGGTGATCCCGCCGGAGGCCTCGAGCCCCACCGCGGTCTCCGCCCGCAGGGTACGGACGATGGCCGCCAGCTCCCCGGGTGGGCGGTTGTCCAGCAGCAGCTCGTCGGCCCCTGCCGCCACGGCCTCTCGTGCCTGCTCCAGGGACTCGACCTCCACCTCCACCGCCAGCAGGGAGTGGCTCCCGCGCCGGGCGAGGCGGGTGGCCTCGGACACCGATCCCGCGGCCTGGATGTGGTTGTCCTTGATCAAGACGCCGTCGTAGAGCCCGAAGCGGTGATTGGTGCCACCGCCCGTGCGCACCGCGTACTTCTCGATCGCCCTCAGCCCGGGTGTGGTCTTGCGCGTGTCCCGCAGGACCACCCCCGTGCCCTCGAGCTCGGCCACGTAGCGGGCGGCCTGGGTGGCGATGCCCGAGAGGTGCTGCAGGAAGTTGAGCGCGACCCGCTCGGCGGTGAGGATCGACGCCAGTCGACCGCGCAGCCGAGCCACCGCGGTGCCGGCGCGACACCGGTCGCCCTCGCCCGCGGAGATCTCCACCTCCACGGTCGGGTCCACCTGCCGGAAGGCCTCGAGGGCCAGGGGCATGCCGGCGAGGACCAGCTCCTCCCGCGCGGCGATGCGTCCGCTCCCCGAGCGTTGGGGGGAAACGACGGCGGCGGTGGTCACGTCCCCGCTGGGTCCCAGGTCCTCGGCCAGGGCGCGGCGCACGACCGCTTCGATCTCGCGGGCGGCGAGACCGGCAATGGGGGTCACGCTCATGGGCCTCCCGTCACGGCGCCGACCCAAGGGCGGCGCGGATCTGCCCCCACCTCCGGGGCGGGCCGCGGTTCGGCGGGGTTGGGCTTATGGTTTCCGCTCGGCGAGCTTCGCGTCAATCAGCGCCTCGATCCGGGGACCGAGGTGCTCGTCCAGATAGCGTTCTACCGCCTCGGTGACCATCTCCTGCAGATCGTTCTCCTGGGGACGGATCTGGGGCGGTGGTCCCATGGCCGGACGGGCGGCCTTCGCGGTGGAGAAGCTGGGACCGGAGCTGCTGGTCGCGTCCCCCGGGCTGGCCCCCAGCGCGGCGGCGAACGGGGACGGACTGCCGATGGGACGCCCCGAGGAGTCGACCGCCTCCTCCACCGACTGCACGAAGTCCGACCCCAGGGTGTGGGGTTCGTCCGTGGAGTCCTCGAGAAAGGCCGACTCCGCGCTGGTGAGCAGGGCGTCCGCCGACTGGCTGGCGCCCGCGAGATCCAGGTGGTCCGAACCCAGGAACTCCGGCCCCGCAATCTGCGCGATCTTGTCCAGGAGCTGGGACGGCAGGAAGGGCTTGGCGAGGTTGGCCGAGGCGCCCACCCGTTCCGCCCGGGCCGTGTCGAACACGTCCATGGAGCTGAACGTCAACAGGATCGGCGTCTCGGCGAGATCCTCTTCGGCGCGGATGGACCGACAGAGATCGTAGCCGTTGAGCTTGGGGAGCCCGACGGCGCTGATCACCAGGTCTGGTCGGTGCTTGCGCGCGGCGGCCAGGCCCTGTTCACCGTCCAGCGCCTCGACGACCTCGAGCCCCTCGAACTCCAGGGTGATCCGCGCCTGGCGCAGGGCCGACCCGTTGGCGTCGACCAACAACACGCACTGGCTGGCCATGCCCCCTCCGGTGCATTGTGCCCCACTCGGGACGACGGCCCACCCTACCATGTCCGTCGAGGGACGAGGAAGGCCTGGTTCCGAGCCGCTGGCCGTTTCTGACGCGCCCCGGAGGGGCGAGCGCGATAGAATCCGCATGCAGCAACGGGGAGGCGACCATGGGCGAACTGGAGCAGGTTCGAGAGCGGATCCTGGCGGCGGGGAACGTGGCGGTGATGACCGGCGCCGGGATCTCCGCCGAGAGCGGCGTACCCACCTTCCGCGGCCCCGGGGGTCTCTGGGAGGGCCACCGCCCCGAAGAGCTGGCCACCCCCGAGGCCTTCGCCCGGGATCCGGAGCAGGTGTGGCGCTGGTACGACTGGCGCCGGTCCCTGGTGGCCGGCTGCGAGCCCAACCCGGCCCACTTCGCCCTCGCTGAGCTGGAGCGTCGCGCCCCCGGCTTCGAGCTGATCACCCAGAACGTCGACGGGCTCCACCGAAAGGCAGGCAGCACGAATCCCGCGGAGATGCACGGAAACCTGTGGTTCACACGCTGCACCGGCTGCGGAGACCTGCGTGAGGACCTCCGAGTCCCCCTCCCGATCCCGCCCAGCTGCGAGGGCTGTGGTGCGATGCTACGGCCCCACATCGTCTGGTTCGGCGAGAGCCTCGACCCCGACGTCCTCGACCACTCCGCCCGATCGGCCGCGAGCTGCGACCTCTTCCTGATCGTCGGCACCTCCGGTGTGGTCTACCCCGCCGCCGGTCTCGCCGACCTGGCCCAGCAAGGCGGGGCCACCGTCGTGCAGGTCAACCTCGAACCCACCCCCTACACCGGCCGGGTGGACCACTCCTTCGAGGGAAAGGCAGGCGAGATCCTGCCCGAGCTTCTCCGCGCCGACCGCGGCTCCTAGCCGATCTGGCGGAGTCGCTCGTAGAGCAGCACGGCTGTCGAGACGCTGACGTTCAGGCTGGGAACGTGTCCCACCATGGGGATCCGGGCCAGGGCGTCACAGCGCTGGCGAACCGGGGGGGTCAGGCCCTTGTCCTCGCCGCCCATGACCAGGCCCAGGGGGCCGGCGAGGTCGAGGTCGGAGTGGAGGGACTCGCCGTGTTCGTCGGCGCCCACCAGCCTAAAGCCCGCCCGGTGGAGCAGGGACATGGCCTCGAGGATCGCGCAGCGGACCAGGGGGACGTGCTCGGAGGCGCCCATGGAGATGCGGGCGACGACCGGGGAGAGGCCGGCACCCCGGCGTCGGGGGACCACCACCGCCCGGACCCCGGAGGCGTCCGCGGTGCGCAGGATCGCGCCCAGGTTCTGGTCGTAGTGGACCTCGTCGAGGAGCAGGAACAGCGGATGATCGACGGCGGCATCCAGCGCCTCGTCGATGACGTCCCGCAGGCGCCTGTCCGGCAAGGGGCGAGCCAGGGCGACCACCCCGTTGTGGACCCTCCCCTCCCCGTCCCGGTCCAGCTCGACGCGCGGCACGCGCTCCGCCTCCAGGCCACGGGCGGAGGCGGCCTCGAGGATCGCGTCGAGCTTGGGGTCGGGTCGACAGCGCTCGTCGATCAGCAGGCGCTTCACCCGATCCGAGGCACGGAGCGCCTCGAGTACCGGGTTGCGGCCCTCCACCCGCTCCAGCCGGTCCCGTCCACCCCCACGGGGGCGACGCTGCCGAGCGCGAGACCTGCCCCGACTCACAGGAGCTCGGCGGCGCGCTCGGCCAGCTGGCTGCGCTCGCCCTTCATCAGGGTGATGTGGCCCGCCAGGGGCTCGCCCTGGAACTTGTGCACCACGTAGGTCAGGCCGTTGGAGGTGGAATCCACGTACGGGTTGTCGATCTGGTAGGGATCGCCCGTCATCACGATCTTGGTCCCCTCCCCCGCCCGCGTGACGATGGTCTTGATCTCGTGGGGGGTCAGGTTCTGGGCCTCGTCGATGAGCAGGAACTGATGGGGGATCGAACGCCCGCGGATGTAGGTCAGCGGCTCGATCTCAAGCAGGCCCAGGTCGATGAGTTCCTGGTAGCCACGCTTCTTCTCCCGCACCTTCTCGCGGGACAGGTCCAGGATCAGCTCCACGTTGTCGTACACGGGCTTCATCCAGGGGTTGAGCTTCTCCTCGATGTCCCCCGGCAGGAAGCCGATGTCGCGGCCGAGGGGGAAGACCGGTCGGCTGACCAGCAACCGCTGGTAGACGTTGTCGTCCGCCGTCTTCTGCAGCCCCGCCGCGATCGCCAGCAGGGTCTTGCCGGTCCCCGCCTTGCCCACGAGAGTGACGAGCTTGATGTCGTCGTCCATGAGCATGTCGAAGGCGAAGGTCTGCTCCTTGTTTCGGGGGAAGATGCCCCAGATCCCCTCCTTGAACCGCCGGGTCGGGACCAGGTTCCCTCCGCCGGGGCGGACCCGGGCCAGGGCCGTGTTGTTGGGGTTCTCCTCGTTGCGCAGCACCAGACAGCAGTTGGACGGCATGCCCGGTGTCTCGTGCTCGACCTCACCGGCGCGGTACAGCTGCTCGATGACCGCGCGGGGTACCTGAAGCTCGTGCTGGCCGCTGTACAGGTCGTCCACCTGCACCTTGCCGTGCTCGTAGTCCTCGGCCCGGAGCCCCATGGCGTCGGCCTTGATCCGCATGTTGGTGTCCTTGGACACCAGGGTCACGTGCACGTCGCCGGCCCGGTTGAGGGACAGGGCCACGGACAGGATCTGGTTGTCGGCCTTCTGGCCGTTGATGCTGTGGAACTCGACCAGGTTGCGGCTGGTCATGTCCACGCGCAGCAGGCCGCCGTCCTCCAGCTCCACCCCCTCCTGGAGGTTGTTGAACGCCCGCAGCTGGTCCAGGTACCTGCTGATCTGCCGGGCGTTGCGACCCCGCTCGTTCTGGTCCCGCTTGAAGGTGTCGATCTCCTCGATCACGACCAGCGGGATGACCACCTCGTTGTCCTCGAACTTGAACAGCGACGCGGGGTCGTGCAGCAGGACATTGGTGTCGAGTACGTAGATCTTGCGCGGCGACGGATCGGTCAACTTGTTGCTCCCATCCGGCTCAACTGGCCGGCTCATCGCTCCAGTCCGCTCCCAGGTCGGCCAGGGCCGTCCGGTCCCCCGAACAGCGGGGACACAGCCAGCATGTCCGCGGATCGACGAGGCGCAGGTATTCCCGCTCCCGGCCATCTTCGCGACCCTGGATCAGCGCCTCTTGTACCTTGCCCACCACCACGCGGTACCCCCGGACACGGTAGCCCCCCGCCGTGTGGATCGTGGTCCCGACCGGCTCTCGGCAACGGGCGCAGCGGTCCGCGGCGTCGCTCATCCGAGCCCCCTCCGCGTGGAAGGGACGGCATTCCGCGGTCGCGTCGGGGTGGTGTATCGGAGGTGTCGGATCGTCGTGGCTCCGGGGGCGTGGTGTGCGCGCGGCTCGGGGAGGCGGCTACGTGGGATTCTCCTGGTCGGAGTTCACCCGGTTCTTCAGCTCTTTACCGACCTTGAACACCGGCAGGATCTTGGCCTTGACCTCGATCAACTTGCCGGTCTTGGGATTGCGTCCCATGTAGGGCTTGTAGTGCTTGGTCTTGAAGCTACCGAAGCCCCGGATCTCGATGCGGTCGCCCGAAATCAGCGACTCCTTCATCGACTCGAAGATCAGGTTGACCACTTCCTCCGCGCGCTTGCGCGGGATGTTCGCCTTGTCGGTGACGGCGTCGATGAGTTCGGACTTGGTCATGTCCTCTCCTGGTCAGCGGCCGCCATTATCCCAGGGCCTCAGGTACGCGTCAACCGGTAACCCGTGGTATTCACTCAGCATTCCTCAGATCCACCACGCGTATCTGGACGTTCTCTCTCCCCCGGAATCGATGGGGAGAGATTGCGAACACCAGGTCCACGCTCCGACCGATGGACTCCGCGGCCATCGGGAGCCGGAACGCGATGGCAGGGATGCCCGGCGACGGCCCCAGTCGGAGCTGAACCGCGCCCCTGCGCACGGAGCGGACACCCCGGACCTCGACGCCCCGATCGAGGAACAGCGGTTCGGGATTTGCCTGGCCGAAGGGAGCCAGGGCCTGAAGCTCGTGGGCCAGGCGCAGGTCCACCCCGGCGACCGGAAGCTCGGCGTCCACCTGGATCGACGGGGTCCACGGCTCCTGCGGCTCGCCGGCAAAGGCCTCGCGCTCGAAGCGTCGCCGAAAGTCCTCGAAGTGCTCCGCCCGCAGCGCCAGCCCCGCGGCCGCGGCGTGCCCGCCGTGCCGCTCCAGGAGATCTGCGGTCCGGCGGATGGCCGCCAGCAGGTCCACCCCGGGGATCGAACGGGCCGACCCCACCGCCACGTCACCGTCCAGGCCCAGCAGTGCGACCGGTCGGTGGAAACGCTGCCCCAGCCGGCTGGCCACGATGCCCAGCACCCCCGGATGCCAGCCCTCTCCCATGGCCGCGAGTCCCCGGCGATCCGACTCCCCCTCCCCGTCCGCTTCCCCGGCGGCGACGACCTGGGCCAGCGCCTCCTCGAACACCCGCTCTTCCAGGGTTCTGCGGCGGCTGTTCAGCTCATCGAGGGTGCGCGCCAGCCGGCGGGCCTCCGTGGGGTCGCGGGTCAGCAGCAGGTCGAAGGCCAGGCGGGGGTCGTCCAGTCGCCCCGCGGCGTTGATCCGAGGTCCGAGCCGGAAACCGCAGGTGGATCCGTCCACCGGGTCGTCGTCCTTCGTTCCGGCCACCTCGAGCAACGCCGCGAGTCCCGGCCGTCTGCGGCGGGCGATTTCCTTCAGACCGGTCCGAACCAGCAACCGGTTGGTGGACACCAGGGGCACCATGTCCGCGACCGTGGCCAGCGCCACCAGGTCCAGGTAGTGGCCCAGGTTGGGCTCCCGTCCCGCCTCGAATCCACCGCGCCCGCGGATCACCCGCCGGGTCGCCGCCAGGGCCATGAAGGCGACACCGGCGGCGCACAGGGGGCCGTGCGGCCCCGGTTCGTCGCGCTCCGGATCCACGACCGCGAGGGCGAACGGCAGCCGGTCTTCCGGTCGGTGGTGGTCCAGGACCAACGCGTCCAGCCCGCGCGCGCGGGCTCGCTCCAGGGCCCCGTGGGCGGTCACCCCGCAGTCGCAGCACACCAGCAGGTCGAAGCCCGCGTCGGCGTAGCCGTCCACCTGCTCCGGGGAGATGCCGTAGCCGTCCCGGGTCCGATGGGGCAGGGTCGCCTCGGCCGCCGCTCCCATCCTGCGCAGCAGCTCGTAGGTCAGCGCGGTGGAGACCACCCCGTCCACGTCGTAGTCACCGTGCACCATGACCCGCTGACCCTGCTGACAGGCATCCGCGAGGCGCTCCGCGGCGGTCTCCATGTCGGTGAGGGCCCCGGGGTCGGGCAGCTCGGAGAGGCCGGCGGACAGGAATCGGCGGGCGTCCTCCGCGTCCGCCGATCCCCGCTGGATCAGGAGGCTCGCGATCAGGTCCGAGACGCCCAGCGCCTCGGCCAGGGGCCGGGGGTCGGTCGGCGGTTCGGCCGTGGTCCACCGCGCGGGCGGGGGGGGAGCGAGAAGGGAGGGGGGCGTCACCGAATCAGCTGCTCGGCTTGACCTGGATCGGCAGCCAGCGCTGCAGGAAGAGGATCACCGGGCTCGCCACGTAGATCGACGAGTACGTGCCCACCAGGATGCCGACCAGCATGGCGACGGCGAAGCCGCGCAGGATCGGGCCGCCGAAGACGGCCAGCATCAGGACCACGAAGAAGGTGGTCAGCGAGGTCAGCAGGGTCCGGCTGAGGCACTCGTTGATGCTGGTGTTGATGATCCACGACAGCTCCTTGCGCTTGTAGCGGCGCACGTTCTCGCGGATCCGGTCGAACACCACGATGGTGTCGTTCAGCGAGTAGCCCACGATGGTCAACAGGGCGCCCACCGTCGGCAGGTTGAACTCGAATCCGAACAGCAGCCCGCAGACCGAGTACACCCCGGCCACCAGCAGCACGTCGTGGAGCAGGGCCAGGACCGCGCCGGGTGCGAAGCTCAGCTCGAAGCGGAACGCGGTGTACAGCAGGATCAGCCCCAGGGTGACCAGGATCGCCAGGATTCCCTGGGTCCGCAGCTGCTTGCCGACCTTCTCGCCGATGGAGTCGACCTTGATGATCTTGGCCACGGTGGCGGCCGGCAGGACGTCGCTGCCCGCCATCTGCTCCTCGATCTTCTTGGCGATACCGGGCAGGGCGATGGTCAGACCGTTGGAGTAGCGGGCGTCGCGGACGACCCACTCGGTCTCCGGGGCCTCGCTCAGGTCCAGCAGGGGCGGCTCGGCCTCGGCAGCGGTCTCGGTCTCGACCACGACATCGGCCTCGGCCGAATCGTCGTCCCCCGCGCCCGCCACCGCATCCGCCGAGTCGTCGTCCCCGGCCGGGGCATCCTCGATCACGGGCTCGGCTGCCGGGTCCTCGGCCGCCGCGTCCCCGGCCGGTGCCGGGGTCGCCGCAGCGACGACCCGGGGCGCCGGCAGGGCACCCTTGGCGATCAGCAGCTCCTCGACGTCCATCGGCTCCATGCGCTGGCCGGGCACCACCGTCATCTTCAGATCCTGGGCCGGATCGAAGTGCCAGTCGGTGAACGCCTCCGCGCCGTACTCGGCCTCCAGCACGCCCCGGATCTCCTGGAAGGACTCCTGGGCGCCGAAGTTGATGTGCTGGACCCGCACCAGGAACTCGCCGCTGTTGGCGCCGCCGAAGGACTGCACCGAGTCGTCGCTGAGCTTCAGGGACGAGACGATGCGCCGCACCTCGGCGATGTCCAGGGTGGTCTCGTTCAGGCTCTCGATGTCGTTCGCGTCGACGCCGGCGGGCACCTCGTAGAACTTGAGATGGATCTCGGTGCCCCCCGAGAAGTCGACGCCGAACTCGGCCAGGAAGAGGTAGGCCAGCACGGCCAGCACGACGGCGATCGTGGAGCCGATGGCCGCGATCTTGCGGCCGCCGACGAAGTTGATTTCAGTTCCGGGTCGGATGATCTCCATGGCGCCGTCTCCTCAGATGCTCAGCCGCTTCAGCTCGCGAGTCTCGGTCCAGATCGTGAACAGCAGCCGCGCCACGACCAGCGCGGAGAACAGCGTCGTCAGGATGCCGATCATCAGCGTGACCGCGAAGCCCTTGAGCGGCCCGGTGCCGTAGCTGTACAGCACCACACCGGCGATGAAGGTGGTGATGTTGGCGTCCATGATGGTCCACCAGGCCTTGTCGAACCCGGCGGAGACGGCGACCCGCGGCGATTTGCCCAGCCGCAGCTCCTCGCGGATGCGCTCGAAGATGATGATGTTGGCGTCCACCGCCATACCGATGGTCAGGATGATGCCCGCGATGCCGGGGAGCGTCAGGGTGGCTCCGAAGGCGGACAGCGCGGCCAGGATCATCACGATGTTGGTGGTCAACGCCACGTTGGCGATGATGCCGCCGCCCCGGTAGTACACCATCAGGAAGGCCACCACGAGCAGGGCGCCGATGGCCATCGACATCACGCCCTTGCGCACCGAGTCGGCGCCCAGGGTGGCGCCCACGGTGCGGTTCTGCTCGATCTGCACCGGCGCGGGCAGGGCACCGGCCTGGAGCACGATGACCAGATCGGCCGCCTCCCGCTGGAGGAAGTCGACGTTGCCGGCGCCCAGGGTGATGCGCCCTCGACCGCCGCAGATCGGCTCGTCGATGCGCGGAGCGCTGCGCACCACGTCGTCGAGCACGATGGCCATGATCTCGTTGGTGTTGGCCTTGGTCAGGTTGCAGAAGATGTCGGCGCCCTCGGGATTGAAGTTGATGCCGACGTAGGGGACGTTGAACTGGTCGTAGCCCACGAAGGCATCGGCCAGCAGGTCACCGGTGAGGTCCGCGTTCTTCTTCAGCAGGTAGGGCTTGACCCGCGAGGACACGTCGGTGAGCTCGTCCCGCTGCTTCTCCCACAGCACCTCGGTCGTCTCGGGGATCTTGCCCTGGAGCGCCCTGTTCAGCTGCAGGTCCGAGTAGTCGTCCCCCAGGCCGTAGGTGTCCACGGCCCGGGCCACCATCGACTCCAGGTTGGCGGGGCCGACCGTGGTGTCCATCATCCGGAACTCGAGCTGGGCGGTCTGCCCGATGAGCTTGACCGCCCGGTCCTGGTCGCTGACGCCAGGCAGCTGTACCGTCACCTGGTCGCTACCCTTGGGGGCGATCACCGGCTCGGTCACGCCGAACTCGTCGATGCGGTTGCGGATGGTCTCGATGACCTGGTTCACCGCGTTCTTCTGGATGTAGTCCTTGTGCTGGGGCACGTAGTCGACCACCAGCACCTGCTTGCCCTCCCTGCGGCGGGTCTCGGTGTACTCGTAGGACGTGTGCTTCTTCTTGAAGAAGCCCCGCACCAGGTCCGCCTGGGCGTCGTCTTCGACCACCACACCGATGCGGCTGCAGGGGGGGTCGGCGCAGTCCAGGTAGCGGAAGGCGTCGGGGTTCTCGAGGCCCTCCCGGGCGAGCCCCTCGACGATCCCCTCCATGGACCGATCCGCGGCCACCTCGACCGCGTCCGCGATCCCCACGCCCAGCACCAGATCGATCCCGCCCTGGAGGTCCAGGCCGAGATTGATCTTCTTCTGGGGGAAGATCGTCTGGACGGCCCCGGGGGCCGGATTGTCGGGGTCCACGGTCTCCCCGCGCGCACGTGCCTTCTCCTTTTGGGAGATCTCGTCCTCGGTGTCCCATCCACCGATGGTCCATACCAGGAAATACGCTCCCAGCAGGACGACGAGGCCACACACCACCGCCGTGATTCGCCAGTTTCCGGTCATCGTTCCACCACCACACGCACCGGGAGCGGATAACGCTCCGGCGCGGGCCCTACTTCGACTTGCCGTCCTTGCCCTTGCCGTCCTTGGACGGCGCTTCGTCGCCCACCCGGGCTACCACGGCGTTCTTGTCCAGCTTGAAACGCACGTCGCGCCCCAGCTCGCAGGTGAGGACCTCGTCCTCGACCGCGAACACCCGGGCGTGAATGCCACCCACAGTCACGACCACGTCGCCCTTGCGCAGCGACGAGATCATGGACCGACGGTCCTTCTCCCGCTTCTGCTGGGGGCGCATCATCATCAACCACCAGATGAGCGCGATCGCCCCGAAGAGGATGAAGAAGGTCATCGGGCTCCCGCCCTGGGTGCCTCCACCCCCGCCGTCCTGGGCCCAGGCCACCGGTGTCAGCCAGTCCCCGATCATCGCGTTCGTCCCTTCTGTGCGGCCTCGGCCGCCTGCCGCCGGCTCTCGGCCAGCAGCTCACCGAAGCTCCCGTCATCGATCGCGCGGCGCATGCGTCGCATGTGCCGCAGGTAGTGGTGGAGGTTGTGCGCCGTCATCAGCTGCGCCGCGAGCATCTCCCCGGTCAGGAACAGGTGCCTCAGGTAGGCACGGGAGAAACGACGGCAGCAGGGGCACTCACAGCCCTCCTCCACCGGACCTTCGTCCAGCCGGTACCGGGCGTTCTTGATCACCACCCGGCCCCCCTCGACGAAGAGCGTGCCGTTACGCGCGTTGCGCGTCGGTAGCACGCAGTCGAACATGTCGATGCCCGCGGCAACCGCCTCCACCAGGTCGCCGGGGTACCCCACACCCATCAGGTAGCGGGGTCGCTCCGGCGGCAGCAGAGGTGCGTACCGCTGCACCGACTCGTGCAGCACCTCCCGGGGCTCGCCCACGCTCAGGCCACCCAGCGCCAGCCCGTCGAAAGGCTGGGCCGCCAGCTCCTCGACGCAGCGGGTCCGGAGCTCCGGAAGGAATCCACCCTGTACGATGCCGAACAGCGCCATGGGCGCCTCGCCCCTGGCCTCCAGCGAGCGCCGCGCCCAGTCCAGGGTACGCCGCAGCGCCAGCTCCACCTCGTCCCGCTCCGCCTCCCAGGGGGCACAGACATCCAGGGGCATGGCCACGTCCACCCCGTAGCGCCGCTGGAGCTCGACCACGGATTCGGGGGTGAATCGGTGGGCTGCGCCGTCCACCGGCGAGCGGAAGGACACGCCGTCGTCATCCACCTTGCGCAGCCCCGAGAGGCTGAAAACCTGGAAGCCGCCCGAGTCGGTGAGGATCGGCCGCTCCCAGCCCATGAACCGGTGAAGCCCGCCCAGCTGCTCGACGGCCTCGGAGCCGGGCCGCATCTCCAGGTGGTAGGCGTTGCTCAGCACGATCTGTGCGCCCAGCTCCTCGAGGACCTGGGGCGCCATCCCCTTGACCGCACCGTACGTGCCCACCGGCATGAACGCAGGCGTGTCCACCAGCCCGTGGGCTGTGCGGATCCGTCCACGGCGGGCGCCGGTGGCGGGGTCCCGCGAGAGGACCTCAAAGGAGAAGCATCGCGTCGCCATAACTGTAGAACCGGTACCCCTCGCGCACCGCCTCACGGTAGCGATCGAGGATCCACTCTCTCCCGGCGAAGGCGCTGATCAACACCAGCAGCGTCGATCGAGGGAGGTGGAAGTTGGTCAACATCGCGTCCACGCAGAGGAAGGGCTCGCCGGGCTGCAGGAAGAGCTCGGTGCTCCTCATGGCTCCGTCCGACGGCGTTCCCTCCCGGGCCCAGGCCTCCAGGGTTCGCACCACCGTGGTCCCGACGGCCACGATCCGGCCACCGCGGGTCCGGGCGTCTGCGATCGCCTCGGCCGCCTCGACCGGAACACGGTATCGCTCGCCGTGCATCGCGTGTTCGCCGAGCGTCGCCGCGCGGACCGGCTCGAAGGTCCCGGCTCCCACGTGCAGCGTGACCCGGGTCACACCCACGCCCCGCCGGCGCACGCGCTCGAGCACGGCCTCGGTGAAGTGCAGCCCCGCCGTGGGCGCGGCAACCGCCCCGTCGCAGGAGGCGTACACCGTCTGGTAACGTTCCCAGTCCTGGTCTCCAACACCGTCCGGGCGCCGGATGTAGGGCGGCAACGGGGGCTCTCCGAACCGCGAGAGGTCCGCTCCGTCGGGAAGAGTCACTCGCCGGTGTCCACCGGTCAGAGCCTCCTCGACCCCGATCTCGCCGGCGCCCCGAACGGTCTGCAGGACCGTTCCCGGACGCACCCTCGCCGAGGGTCGCACCAGGGCCTCCCAGCCGTCCCCTTCCGCTCGGGGTTGGAGCAGCAGGACCTCTACCCGCGCCCCGGTGGGCTTGCGAGCGTGGATCCGCGCGGGGATGACCCGGGTGTCGTTGACCACCAGCAGATCGTCCGGCTCCAGCAGGTCGGGCAGGTCGAGGAACTGGCGGTGCTCGGCCGACGCGGCACCGCGCCGCGCCACCATCAGCCGACTGCCGTCCCTTCGGGGGGCGGGTCGCTGGGCGATCCGGTCCTCCGGCAGGGCGTAGTCGTAGGCGTCTATTCGTTCGTCCGACATCGTCTTTTCAAGGAGCGCGCCGGGGATCGGGCAAACCGAGGCCCCGGACGGGTCGCCCCTTTTACACACAGCGATCGGCACCCGTCAACGCTCCGGAGCTACTGCGATGCGGCCGCGCGTCGATTGTCGGGTCGGGAGGGACCGGACGGCGTCGCGAGGTCGCGTCCGCGAGGCGCGGAAGAGTACGACCTGGACCGGCCCCTGTCAACCGGGATCTGAGTGGGTTTTTACTGCTATTTCAAGGAGTTGTAGCGCTGGGAGGCGGAGCGGGACGGGCGGTTGGCGTTGCCCTGTCGGTCCCCCCGCGGGGAACCCCGCTGCCCCGATTCGGTCGCCTTCTCCACGGGGATGCGCAGCAGGGGAACCTCCCGGGGTGCGTCGATGCACAGGCGCACCCAGTTCCCCTTCACCCGCTTGATATAGATTTTGATGTCCTCCCCGATCTGGAGGATTTCCCCTTCTTTCTGGGTCAAGACCAGCATGTCGCCACCGTCCCTGGTGCGACGCTTTCCGAGAGCAGCCCCCGAAAAACATCCGATCCGTCTCGATTGTACCTACTCGCGGACGTTTTGTCCCCGACCGGCGCGCCGCCCGCGCATGGGGGGTGGGAGTTCCCGCCCTGTCCGCTCCTCTAGGGCACGCCGGATGAGCATCAGATCATCCAGCGCCTTTTTCTTATCGGACGGATTCCGCAAAAGGTAAGCCGGGTGGTAGGTCACGACCACCTGTGTCGCGCCCCTGTCGTGCAGCTGGCCCCGCAGCGCGGCGATGGATCCCTGTGTATCCAGCAGGTGCTGGGCCGCGAACCGTCCCAGGGCCACCACCAGCGACGGTGCGATGGCGCTCAGCTGGCGCTCGAGGAAGGGTGTACAGGTGGCGACCTCGACCTCCTCGGGATCCCGGTTGCCGGGAGGGCGGCACTTGAGGACGTTGCAGATGTAGACGTCGTCGCGCTCCAGCCGCAGCACACGGGTGATCATGTCGGTGAGCATCTTGCCCGCCGCGCCGACGAACGGCTGGCCCTGACGATCCTCGTCTGCGCCCGGGGCCTCCCCCACGAAGACCAGCTCGGCGTAGGGGTTGCCCTCGCCGAACACCAGCCGCCGGCGTCCGCGGGCCAGCTCGCAGCGACGACAGTGGCCCAGCTCGCCGCGAATGGTGGAGAGGGCCTCGATGGGCGGTGGAGCCTCGGGGAGGTCGGCGCCGCTGGCCGCCTGGACGGCCAGGTGCTCCCGCAGGTCCCGGGACAGCTCGGCGAGCTCCGCGTGGGGGTCGCTGGTCATCCCGGCCTCAGTGCGCCGCGGCCACGGTGCCGCTGTTGCCGAAGGTGTCCACGACCCGCAGCAGATAGCTGCCCTGGGGCATCGTGGAGAGGTCGACGGAGACCGAACTGACGTCACCGGCGGCGGGCGCCGCCAGATCCTCGAAGGTCTCCAGGGGATCGCCCTGCCCATCCTCGGCCAGCACCTCGACGGTCACCACCGGGTCCGCGCCGCCACCCATCAGCGGGGTCGGAGTCCGATAGTCGCTGATCGGATGGAGCAGACGGAATCCCCGACTCGCGGTCGGGAATCCGGCGGACAGGGTGATCTGGGCGCCCTGCTGATCCGCCACGGCCACGGTGAGGGCCCCCTCCCCGGTGACCTCGAAGGGCTCGGAGGCGACCTCGTAGTCGATCCCGCCGTAGGGGTACTCGTCGTCGTCCGGATCCGTGCACAGCCCGCGCGCCACGAATCGGTAGCGGCCCTCGGGCAGACCGGCGGCGTGGTCCAGGGTCGGACGGTCCGTCACCGCCTGCCATTCCACGAGCCAGTAGTGATTTCGGTCCACCTCCTCGTAGATCTCGACCAGGGGATCGGGCGTGTACTCGAGGAGCATGTCGTACCCGCGGTCGGTGAGCGGGTCGCCGTTGGGCAGCAGGACGTCGGCGTAGTCCCCCGCCCCCTCGGTCTGCTCCCTCTGGAGGGTGATTCGCGGCAAATCGATGACCGGATCCCCGCCCAGGAAGAGGAAGTGGTTCAGTCCGCTGAGCCGGGTCGTCACCGGATCCGGCTGGGGCTGGGCGGGGTTCCACCCGTCGCGGCTCCACAGGTACTCGGGCATCTCGTCGGGCACGGTGCCGCACCCGGGGGCCAGGTCCGGCGCCACCGTCTCCAGGGGCCAGGCCGGGTATTGCTGGTCCTCGAAGTCGGGCCAGGCCGGATCCTCGGCCACGTCGGTCCCCAGCAGCACGGTCAGGTCCAGCAGCCGCTCGAGGATGAACTCGCCCTCCAGGGGACCCCAGATGTTGATCTGGGATTCGTACCCCCCCCGGATCCAGTCCTCGACGGTCATCAGGTAGCCCTCGTGGTCCATCGAGAAGCCCACGGGGATGGCGGTCCCGATGCCCTGCTCGTCCTCGATCCGCTTCTGGAAGGAGCGTCCGAGCAACGTGCAGATCTCCCCGGGCAGAAAGCCCAGGACGACGTGGTCCATGACCGGGTCCTGCCCCGCCACGGTCACCGGCACGGCGTCGATGCCGACGGCTCCGACCATGGTCGACCGGGTCTCCCACAGCGGGAACTCCATGTCGTAGTACAGGTCCGTATAGAACGCGAAGGGGAAGAGCGCGGCCACCAGATCCACCAGCGCGCAGGAGTTGTAGGGGTAGACGTCGACCCCCATGCCCACGAAGGGGATCTCGATGGAGTCGTCCCCGCAGAGCCCGGCACCGAACTCGGCGATGAACTCGTCGTAGGGGCTCAGCGAGATGCCGTCGTCCCCGTAGATCAACCCGTCGGGGATGTAGCCCTCCTCGTAGGGCAGGTAGTGCAGGTCCACGGTGCCGTTTCGGGTCACCCGCATGTCCCTGCCCATGGGGACGGTGCGGACCAGCGCCTCGAGCTGCACCGGCTCGGTGGTCGTCTCCACCTGCTCCCAGAGCTCCAGGATCCGGGGGGCGGCCCGCTCGCCGATGAGCTCCATCCGCGCGAAGTCGTCCTGGCCGCCGGCGGGTGACATGTCGCCCCCGTGCACCTGGAAGTGCATCAACGTCACGGGGTGCTCGAACTGGTTGGCGAGCTTGAGCTCCACGGCGCCGCTGGCCTCGGACGAGACCAGGGAATTGCTCTCACCCATGATGGTGCCGTGCATGCCCCAGCCGAAGAGGACCGCCAGCGGGGTGTCGTCTCCCGCGTCCGCCGTTCCCTGGCTGGCGTCGATCCGGATCAGGTACAGGTTGGGATCCTTGTACCCCTCCCCTACCTCGACCCCGTAGTCGTCCACGAGCCCGTAGTGCTCGCTCCTCCGCAGCCGGAAGATCTCGTCGTCCGGATCGAACTCGGGATCCAGCCCGACGCCGATGGCGGCCGCCTCGAGGCCGTCGAAGGCCTCGGCGGCCAGCGCTGCCGTCTGCTCGCCGATTCGCTCGAAGATCTCGCGGTTGTAGCGGTCGTGGCCCAGGAAGAGGAAGTGGGCCTGGCTGAAGTCGCCGTACGCCGAGTGGCTGTGCCCGGTCATCAGCAGCACCTGGTCGGTGACGTCCACGCCGGTGGCCTCACCGATGGCCCGTTCGATCTCGTTGACCAGGCCGTCGAAGGCGTAGGCGATGTCGATCTTGACCAGCAGGGCGTTCTGGCCGCCGGACTCGAGCCACACCACATGGAGCGGGATGGCCGTCTGCACGCCGGTGCTCGGGGCGAAGTCCACCACGTACGCCGAGTCCCGGCCGTCCTCACCGCCGCCGCCGCCGAAGAGGTGCGAGCGCCCCGTGTAGGCGGACAGGGGCAGTCCCACCGGGAGTTCGAGGATTCCGTCCGCCCTCCCGGCCCGCAGCTCGGCGGGCTCGATCTCGGGCCAGCCCCCGGTGGTGTCGTCGTCGTCACCGACCGGCGGTTCGTCCTCCGGGCAACCGCAGACGAACAACAGAGCAGCGGCCGCCGCGATCATTCCCCACGTCCAGCGCGAGCGGATCATGCTTCCTCCTCCATCAGGGTCACCAGGCGATCGAGGATCCGACCGGCGACCTCCTCCTTGCTCTGCAGGGGGAGTCGTTCGGCGGCGCCGCCGCTCCCCAGCAACACGACCTCGTTGGTCTCGTGGCCGAACCCGGCCCCCGGCCGCGTCAGGTCGTTGGCGACGATCAGATCCAGGTTCTTCCGCCGGAGCTTGGCCGCCGCCCGGCGCTCCAGATCGCGGGTCTCCATCGCGAACCCGACCAGCTTCTGTCCCCCCTTGGTGGCGCCGAGGCCCGCGAGGATGTCCTCCGTGCGCTCCAGCGGCACCGAGTCCGCGGCGTCCTCCTTGGACACCTTGTCGGCGGCCACCGCGGCCGGCCGGAAGTCGGCGACCGCCGCCGACATGATCACGGCGTCCTGCGCTTCGAACCGGGACCGGACCGCGTCGGCCATCTCCGCGGCGGAGATCACGTCCACCCGCTCCACCCCCGGCGGGGTCGGCAACGAGCTCGGCCCGCTGACCAGGATCACCGAGGCTCCGCGGCGCCACGCGACCCGGGCCACGGCGTAGCCCATCCGGCCGCTGGAGGGGTTGCTCAGGTAGCGCACCGGGTCCAGGTGCTCGCGGGTGGGCCCCGCGGTGACCAGGATCCGCCGGCCGTCGAGATCGCGGGGACCGAGGGCGGCGAGCGCGTGCTCCAGGGCGGTCTCCGGCTCGGGGAGTCGGCCCGGCCCCACCTCGCCGCTGGCCAGGGGACCCACCTCCGGCTCGACCACGTGCAAGCCCCGCTCCCGCAGGAGCTCCATGTTGGCTCGCGTGGCCGGGTTGGACAGCATGCGATGGTGCATGGCGGGCACCAGCACCACGGGGCCCCGGCAGGCCAGCGCCGCGAGCTCCAGGGCGTCGGTCGCCCGCCCGGTGGCGATGCTGGCCATCAGGTCGGCGGTGCAGGGGTAGACCACCAGGGCGTCGGCCCAGTCGGTCAGCTCGATGTGGATCTCGCCCTGGCTGGTCCGCTCCAGGTCCCACAGGTCGGTGATCACCGGGTGGCCGGACAGGGCGTGGAACGACGGCGGTCCCACCATCCGCGTGGCGGACTCGGTCATGACGACCTTGACGTCCAGCCCCCGCTCCTTCATGCGACGGAGCAGCAGACAGGCCTTGTAGGCGCCGATGCTCCCGGTGACGCCGAGCAGAACGCGACCTTGGCTCACGGTCGGACCTCCTAGCTACCTATGTACCACGGACCACGGGCGCGCGCCGGTGCGACATGGCGGCATTTGACCGCGCACTCCCCGGGACCGATGATCGGGGATTCCCCGGGGTGGGACAGGCCCGCAGGACCCCCCGGGGCGACTGGGAGGAGGTCACCCTGGCCCTCACCATCGCCGTGATCGCGTTCGCCCTGTTCGTGGGGTACCTGCTCGCGCTGCTGGGCCTCCACGCCGGCTACTCCGAGGAGCTGCCCGTGGACGAGGTCCACCACGTCCCCGCCGGGGGGGGCTGGGAGATCGCACTGCACAGGGTCAGGCCCGCCGAGGGGGTGGAGCCCCGGGGGACCCCCGTGCTGCTCGCCCACGGCATCGCCATGTGTCGCCGCTTCTGGCACATGACCGACGACACCTCCCTGGCCCGCTATCTCTCCCGCCGGGGGCACGACGTGTGGATGGCCGAGTACCGGGGCTACGCGGCCAGCCGGCACACCGGCGAGGGCGGCCGCCCCTGGGACTTCGCCCTCGACCACCACATCCAGGAGGACGCGCCCGCGCTGATCGACCACGTCCTGGGCGAGACGGGCGCCGAGACGCTCCACTGGGTCGGCCACTCCATGGGCGGCATGATCCTGTACGGCTACGTCCAGGCCCACGGCACCGACAAGCTCGAGCGGGTGATCACCATCGGCTCCCCGTCGCGGATGAAGCGGGTGGCCAGCGATCTGCGGGCGGGGGCCGCCCGCAAGCTGCTGGTCCCCGGCAAGCGCTTTCCGCTGTACGCCCTCACTCGCCTGGGGCTCCCCCTCTGCGTCTTCCTCAAGCAGCCCTTCCTTCGCCCGTTCTGTAATCCCTCGATCACCCGACCGAGGGACGTCGCGCAGCTGTTCACCCACGGGGTCCAGGACCTCTCCTGCCGGGCCCTGAGGCAGTTCGCCCGCTGGCAGGCCACGGGGAGGATGGAGCTGGAGGACGGGTCGGGCCGCATCGAGGACGCGCCCCGGCACATCGACGTGCCCCTGCTGGTGCTCGCCGGGTCCGCGGACCGGCTCGTCCCACCGCGGGCGGCCCTGCCGGCCTACGAGAAGGCCGCGAGCGTGGAGAAGGAGCGGCGGGTCTTCGGATCCGTGGGTGACCCGGCGCCGCCGCTGGGGCACCTGGACCTGATCACGTCCGACAATGGCCGCAGGTGGGTCTTTCCGGTGATCGCGGAGTGGCTCGAGCGCTCCTGAGGCCCGCTCGACTACAGGCCGTCGTAGTACCCCAGGAGGCCGTGGAGGCGGATGCGGGCGATCTCGCCCAGCATGCGGCGGGTGTCGCGCACGGCGCTGACGCGGCTGTCCTCGTCGTGGGTCCAGTCGATGGGGACCTCCTCGATCCGCAGTCCTTCCCGCCGGGCCAGGTAGAGCACCTCGACGTCGAAGGCGAACCCCTCGACCATCGCCCGGCGGAACAGGCGGTCGGCCGCGTCGGCACGGAATCCCTTGAAGCCACACTGGGTGTCCTTGATCCCCGGGAGGATCAGGACCTGGACGACCCCGTTGAACACCCGGCCCATCATGTGCCGGTACTCGGGCTCGCCGATGCGATTCGCCCCGGGCGCCTCCCGGGACGCGATGGCCACGTCGGCACCTCCGCGCAGGGACTCCAGGATCCGCTCCGCCATCCCCACCGGCATCGACATGTCGGCGTCGCACATCACCCGCAGGGGGGCCCGGGCGGCCAGCATCCCCGCGCGCACCGCCCCGCCCTTGCCCCGGTGGGGTTCGGCCTGGGCCACGACCCGATCGTCCTGCTCGGCGTAGGCCCGGGCGACCTCCAGCGTTTCGTCGTCGCTGCCGTCATCGACGATTCGGACTTCCCAGTTCCGGTCCTCCCGGCGGATGTAGTCCAGGATCCCGGGAATCGTGTTGGGCAACCTTCCCGCCTCCCGGTAGGCGGGAATGACCAGAGATGCGTCGAACACTCGCTCGCTGTCCACCGCTCTTCGCTCCTCGTTCGCGCCCCTTGACGCGGTCAAGGGCGAATCCTAATCTTGCCCGGTTCTCAACGCAAAGCGAGGGTTCGCGATGGCAGCTTCGAAGAAGAAAAAGGCGCCGCCGGCGCCCAAGAGCCAGTTCACCCCCACCACCATGGCCCTGATGGCCATGTCCCTGCTGGTGGGCATCGTCGTCGGTTTCATCGTCGGCTCCGGCAGCGGCGAGAAGGCCGACAAGGACGAGGGGTCCACCTCCACGAGCGTCCAGACGAGCACGAGCGGGACGTCGTCAGCGGCTAGCCAGGCCGGCAAGGCGGGCAAGGGCGGCAAGGCCAAGAAGATGCCGGCGGCGGCGGCCCAGTCCAACTCCCCCTTCCTGGACGACCAGGCCGTGGCCAAGTTCGCCGAGGACTCCAAGGCGCTCAACGACTACCGCCGGGCCGTGGGATTCGTGGGCCGCAAGAACGCCAAGGGTTCGGCGCCGATCCTGGACCGGTTGGCCGCCAACGCGGGGGCCGACGCGTGGGCCGAGGAGCTCTCGCTGTTGCAGGCTGCCAACAAGGTCAATCAGCAGCTCGCCCCGCAGGCGCTCGAGGAGCTGGCCGCGTGGAAGGAGGCCTACCCGGAAAGCCGGCTCATGGCCCAGGCGGTGCTCTGGGAGGGCAAGGCCTACCAGGTCTCCTCACGGCTCAAGAGCGGCGGTCGCAGCGGCGGCGATCCCACGGCGAGCCAGGCCGACATGGACCAGGCGCGCCAGGTCTTCGAGTCGGTGATCGACCGCTTCCCGACCGACACCGAGGCCTGCGGCGAGGCGCTGTTCAACCTGGGCAGCGTCTACAAGAGCCTGGGTGACGCCACCCGGTCGGTGGAGATGTTCGACAAGCTGGTCGAGGATTACCCCACCTCCAGCCTGGCCCCCCGCGCCCTGTACTCGGTGGGCAACGGCGCCTGGGGCGAGGAGGACTACGACACCGCGGCCCGCTACTTCAAGATGCTGCTGGACCGCTACCCCGAGGACGGCCTGGCCAAGCGCAGCCGGCGCAACATCAAGGCCATGGGCGTGATCGGCCAGGACGCCCCGGAGCTCGTGGCCGACCACTACATCGGCGGCGACACCTCCCTGGCCAAGCACCAGGGCAAGGTCGTGATGCTCAGCTTCTGGAACCAGTGGTGCCCCCACTGCCGCAAGGAGATGCCCAAGCTCCAGAAGATGCACGAGAAGTACAAGGATCAGGGCTTCGTCCTGATCTCGGTGACCAAGCACACCAAGAGCCAGACCGAGGAGGGGGTCGTCAGCTTCCTCACGGAGCAGGGCGTCACCTTCCCCACCGCGGTCGAGGCTGAGGGCTTCCAGACCACCAAGGACTACGCCGTGTCCTCCGTCCCCGCCGCCGTGGTGATCGGCAGGGACGGCAAGATCGCCTGGCGCAACCACCCCGCGCGCCTCACCGAGGAGCGCCTGAAGCAGTTCCTGGGCGGCTGATCCCGGCGAGTTTCGTTCCCCGGCCCCCCCTTCCGGCGATTTCCCGCACTCCCGTTCCGCGCTACCATGGCCGCCGGTCTTCCGGGGGTCGAACCATGACGAACGTCACCGAGCAGCTCAAGGACCTGGCGGATCTCCTGGCGAAGGGGCTCCTGACGCGGGAGCAGTTCGAGGAACAGCGGGACCAGGTCCTCGCGGAGGCGAGGGAGGCGAACCGTCCGTCCGAGGCGTCGCCCGCCGCGGCTCCTCCACCTCCGGGCCCGGGCGTCCCACCCCCTACGGGGACCGCGACCCCACTCACCCACGCTTCCCCGCCGCCCTCCGAGCCGCCGCAGCCCGAACGCAAGGACTCCGGTGGAGGGATTCCGCTGTTCTCCATCGGGATCGGGATGGCGATCGTCCTCGGCATCGGTGTCCTGGTGGTGGCGCTGGGGGGTGCGGGCCTGCTGATCGCCAGGATGGCGTCCAGCGACTCACCCCGGGGCTCTGCACGCTCCGAACGGAGTTCGGACGAGGATGGGGGGGGCGAAGACGCCGTCGCCGTGGTGGAGGTCACAACGGAGAACCGCGCCGACGAGGCGCCCCTCCCGACCCCCGCCCCGCCGCCCGCGAGCATCCCCGTCCCCGAACCCGTGCCGGCCGACACGATCTACGAGGATCCCCTGCTCGACGCCACTGCCGAGGCCCTCTTCGCCGACCATCCGGCCGCCTGGACGGACTACGAACGCGCCGTGGGGTACGTGAACAAGCGCAACTCCCGGTCGGCCTCTCCCATCCTCGATCGGCTGGCGGTGGGGTACGGGGGCGAACCCCACGGGGAGGCGATCTCCCTGCTCCTGGCGGCCAATCAGGTCAACCAGAACCTCCCGGACGACGCGCTCGCCGCCCTCGAGGTCTGGAAGCGGGATCACCCGGACAGCCGGCTGACCCCCACCGCGCTGCTGTGGGAGGGCAAGGCCCAGGTGGCCCGGGCGCGCGGGAAGGACAAGGAAGAGGACGCCGCCGGGGCGGAGGCGGCGTACCGGGCCGCCGAGGGCGTCTTCTCGTCGGTCCTCGAGCAGTTCCCGGGCGACTCCCACACCTGCGGGGAGGCCCTGTACAACCTGGGCTCGGTCTACGGCAAACTCGAGCAACCGGATCAGCAACGGGAGGCCTACGAACTCCTGGTCACGATCTACGCGAACCACCCCCTGGCCCCCCGGGCCCTGTACAGCGTCGGAAACGCCGCCTGGTCCGAAGACGACCTGGAGACCGCGAAGTACTACTTCGACAGGCTCGCGACCACCTACCCCGACGACGCCCTCACCAAGCGCGCCAGGCGCAACATCGACGCCCTCGCCGTGATCGGCCAGCCGGCACCCGCGCTGGTGGTCGACCACTGGATCGGCGGGGAGACCACCTTGGAATCGCAGCGGGGCAAGCTCGTCCTGGTCGTCTTCTGGAACGAGTGGTGTCCCCACTGCAAGCGGGAGCTCCCCAAGCTCCAGGCCCTGTGGGAGGCCCACCGGGACCAGGGGTTCTCGGCGATCCTGGTCACCAAGCACACCAAACGCCAGACCGACGAGAAGGTGAAGAGCCTCCTGGCCGAGAAGGGGGTCACCCTCCCCTGCGCCGTGGAGCCTTCCGGCTACCCGAGCTCCAAGGACTACGCGATCACCGGCGTTCCGGCCGCCGCCCTGGTGGACCGTGACGGCACCGTCGTATGGCGAAACCACCCCGCCCGCCTCACCGAGGAACGCCTCGCCGAGTTCCTGGCCGACTGAAGCCCTCCCCCGCCTTGGCAGAACCGGCGTTCGCGGCTAGGTTAGCCTCGCATCACGTGGAGAACCCATGCGCGTCGCGCTGATCACCCCCACCCCCTACGACCTGTTCGCCTCGGGCCCCCGCGCGCTGTCGGCCTATCTGCGTGAACGGGGTCACGACACGCGGCTGATCCTGCTGCCGGGCGAGACGGGCAAGTACAAGTACCGGGACAACTTCATCTACCAGTACCCGCGAACGATGATGGAGGACCTGACGCGGCTCACGGCCGACTGTGACCTGGTGGGCGTCTCCTTCATGAGCGGGAACTTCGACGTGGCGCTGCAGGCCACCCGGGCCGTGCAGCAGGCCCACCCCGGGACCCCGGTGATCTGGGGCGGGCACCATGCCACGGTCCTCCCCCAGCAGGCCCTCGAGTACGTGGATCTGGTCTGCATCGGCGAGGGCGAGGAGTGCATCGCCGAGCTGGCGGACACCCTCGACGGCGGTGGCGACATCCGCGGCATCCGCAACCTCTGCCTGCGCGTGGACGGCGAGGCGATCGTCAATCCCCTCCGCCCCCTGATCCAGGACCTGGACGCCCTGCCCTTCATCGACTACAGCAACGACGATCACTGGGTCTACGACCCGCCCCAGAAGCGCCTCGTCCCCCTCGACGCCGAGGGATTGCGGATCAACGCCGCCCAGTACCCCGACCGGGACAAGGTCCTGCGCTACACCTACAAGGCCATGATCACCCGCGGCTGCCCCCACCACTGCGCGTACTGCGGGGCCGCCCACAACCACGTGCTCTACAAAGGGGAGAAGGTCCTGCGCCGCCGCTCGGTGGACAACATGATGGCGGAGATGGAGGCGATCCTCGACCGCTACCCGTTCTACGAGATGTTCCACATGCAGGACGACGTCTTCTTCGCCGCACCGACGAAGGAGATCCAGCGCTTCGCGAGCGCGTACGCCGAACGCATCGGCAAGCCCATCCGGGCCCAGATGTCCCCCACCGTCATCAACGACGCCAAGTTCAAGGCCATGATCGACGCCGGGCTCTGCTTCACCGAGCTGGGCCTGCAGACCGGCAACGCCAACACCATGGCCCTGTACAACCGGGGCATGTCCAACAAGCACCTGCTCCGGGCCACCGAGATCATCACCCGCTACCGGGACTACCTGAACACCCCGGACTACCACGTGATCCTCGACTGCCCGTGGGAGAGCCCGGACGACGTGGTCGACACCCTGCGCCTGATCTGGAAGCTCCCCCACCCCTACAACCTGCTGCCCTCGTCGCTGGTGTTCTACCCCGGCACCGCGTTCTATCAGCGGGCCAAGGCCGAGGGTTTCCTCGACGACGAGTACAGCGAGGTCTACCGAAAGCACTTCACCACGCCCAAGGGCAGCTACGTGAACTTCCTGTTCTGGCTGTCGATCTTCAATCGCTTCCCCAAGGGCGTGGTCGAGAAGATGGCGGCCAAGCCGCTGCTCGACACCCTGTCACGGGAGGAGTTCAACGGCCTGTTCAGCTGGTTGGTGCGCATCGGTGAGAACGGTCGGAAGGTCGGGCGGGTGGCCCGCTACACGGCGGCGGGCAAGATGTTCAACCTGCACAACATCAAGAACATCGACAAGATCGCGAATTACTGGAAGTGACCTGACATCAGCAGGTTACGAATGACTCTCTGAATCGATACTTCAGATCTTCGGCGCCCGTACGCCGCCCCCTCAGGCGGACATGAACTCCACCCTCAGCGACAGGGCCTGCTCCTCGGATCCCCACAGGTCGGTGTCCCGGTGGAACAGCAGACTCACGCCCTGGTGCACGCGTTCCAGCTGGCCGTCGATCCGGTTGATCGTCTCTACCGGCATGATCCACAGGTCGGTGGCTTCCTCGACGTAGAAGCACACCACCAGGTCGCGGGTCTCGTCGACCAGCTCCAGGTAGCCGACCCCGCTCAGCTCCCGCGTCCGGGCCAGGTCCCCGTTCACGTCGGTCTCGCCGCACAGCGCCTTGAAACGCGTACCCCCCGAGTTCGCGCCGGGTAGCAGGAGATTCACCTCGACGCCGAAATGGGTCCGGACCGGCTCGAAGTAGCGGTTGATCAGCCGGTACTCCACCCGCAGTCGGGGCAGGGTGCGGGAGAACACGAATCGCTTCTCCACCCTCACCAGGCTCTGCTGGCCCGCCACGTCCAGGGTGCCGCTGCGCCCCAGCAGCACCGTCATCTCGTCGTCCCCGGTCGGCTCCTGCTCCGTCACGATCTCGTAGGGCCGGGTGATGAAGTCCCCCGCCTCCTGGTAGCACCCCCGGTACCAGTTCTGCAGGTGAGTGCCGGGGCCCAGGAAGTGATCGAGGAAGGAGAGCCGCGGGTGGTCGTCGAACCACATGTGGCTGTCCAGCTCGGCGGTGGACTCCATGGAAGCCACCAGATCCACCGAGTCCTCGTCGTCGTCCACCAGCTGGATCTCGTTCTCGCCGGAGGTGACGTGGTAGGCCTCCTGGCGGCGGCTGAGGACAGGGCCCAGGGGCAGGTTCCGTTCCAGGAGATCCAGGGCCGCGAGGGCTCCTCCTTCCTGGGGCGCCAGCACCGCAGAGAGCTTGCCCGAGCGGATCAACAGCTCCGGGTACCCGTCGCAGTCGTAGTCCAGGGACCGGCGCTTGACCCGCGCCGGATCGGCGCCCAGGGCCTCGTCCGCGAGCCGATCGGCCTCGAGCAGCCGGGTCATGGCGCGGCTCCGGCGCTCGGCGTCGTACAGCCCCAGGTGGGGCCCGTGCCAGTAGACCGCGTGGTGCTGACTCGACCACAGCAGCGTGCAGGCTCGCTCGAGGAGCTTGCGCATGCGGCCCGCGTCCACCGCCGCGGAGGCTCCCCGGGTCTTGCCCTGGGCCGCCATCCGCATCCGGTGCACCCGGTAGCTGGTCATCAGCATTCGCTTGTGCAGGTCGTTGACCTCCGGGTACTCGACCAGGAAGCGTTCCCACCCCAGCCCCTCGAGGGAGTCGTCGAGCCCCACCGGCCGCGAGACGCTGTGGGGATAGCTGCGCCCCTGGGCCGGGTGCCGCTCCCGGAACTCCTCGAAGGTGCCGCACTTGATCCAGTGGCGCTGGGCCCGGGCCACGTCGATCAGTGTCTCGAGGGTCTCCAGCCGTTCCCCGGCCTCCACGCCGTCGAACGCCAGCACCACCGTGCGCTCGTTCCGAGCTCCCAGGTGTTCCCGCAGCAGATCGGCGACGGCCCGCGGTGGGAGTCCTGCCAGCTGTCGCTGAAACCCGGAGTGGATCGGGAACAGGGACAGCGCGAAACCGGCGCGTTCGGTGATCCGGTAGCCGTCGAGCTGGTCCTGCTCGATGCCGGTCGCCAACAGACTGCCCTCGTCGACCAGCGTGTAGCCGTATCCGGCCCTCTGCAGCAGGGTGGTCAGGGCCGCGCTCCAGGTCCGGCCGGGCAGCCACACCCCGCTGGGCTTGCGACCCAGCTGCCGCTCGAGCTGGTTGCCCATCAGGCGCAGCTGTCCGCTGACGTCGTGCTCGGGGATGGCCGACAGGATGGGATCGAAGTAGCCACCCCCGATGGGCTCGATCCGTCCCTCGCGGACCGCCTGCTGCAGGGACCGCATCGTCCCGGTGGCGTGGGCCGCCATCCAGGGCAGGAGGGTCCCGGAGAGGTGGAGGCCGCAGCGAATCGCCGGCGGACCTGCGAGGCGCTGCAGCAGCGGCTCGAGCACCCCCTCCACCCGCTGGCGATGGCGCTCACCGCCGTCGTCCGGAGACGCCTGGAGGTCCACGCCAAGCAAGAGATGGAGTGTCTGCATCGCCTCGATCTGCCCCGGTTCGCCGGCCCGGCCAGCCGGCCGGACAATCTTCGGGGCGAATGCAGGATTGTACGCGTTGGCCGCCGGGAGGCCAACCGCGCGGGGGGCCGGCCCCCCCCCCCGCGCCGGGCCCAAAAATA
>CAZITQ010000046.1:0-13047 GCA_964542165.1 uncultured Rickettsiales bacterium | reverse complement strand
GGCGCCGCCGGCGCGGCGCGTGCGCAAAATTGCATTGTGTCGAGCCATCTCGTACCTTGTAAGCAACGTCACGCCGGAGGAAGGTCCGGCTCCCAGGGGATGTCACCGAATGGCGCCGGTACCGTGATTCGCTGCGCTGCTCTCGCTGGCGCATTCGCGCTCGCCGTGTTCTTCGCGCCCGCCCAGGCGGACGCCCAGGACGAGGCAGACGCCGGCGCCGCCGACCCCGGTGCCCAGCTCGCCGGCCAGCGAATCGGTGACGCCCGGGTCTTCCTCGCCGAAGGGAACTGGGACGCCGCCCTCTTCGCCCTCGAGGACGCGGAGTTCTACGTAACCGAAGGCCCCCTGCTGGCGGATATCCAGTCCCTGAAGAAGGAAGCCAACCACGGCAAGCACAAGGCGGCAGGCGACGCCCACGAGGCTCGGGGTGATCTCGAATCCGCGGTGAAGTCCTGGAAGCGGGCGCTGCGAAACAAGCGCAGCGACTCCGATCTCAGGGCGAAGATCGCGCTGGCCGAGAAGGAGAGCGAGCCTCCGGAGCCGGCGACCCCGGAACCCCCGACCCCCGAGGA
This sequence comes from uncultured Rickettsiales bacterium, assembly GCA_964542165.1. Taxonomy (GTDB): domain Bacteria; phylum Myxococcota_A; class UBA796; order UBA9615; family CAYRNR01; genus CAYTBN01. The sequence goes on along the minus strand of CAZITQ010000046.1, from coordinate 12,475 downwards.
CGTCACCCCCGAGGAACCGACCCCGGCCGACGAGGTCACTCCCGAAGATGTCACCGCCGCCGAAGACATCACCCCCGGGGACGTGATCATCGAGGACGTCACCCCTGGGGACGCGATCATCGAGGACGCGACCCCCGAGGCCACCACCCCCACCGAGCCGTCGACCCCCGACGAGCCGTCCACCGCCCCGGAGCCGGTGGACGACCGCGCCCCCACCCAGGCCCGGGGTGTGGCCCGGGCCGCACCCCGGGGCGCTGACCCACGCCGCCCCCGGGTGCCCAGGGGCTGGCTCGTCGGCCTGGCCGTCCTGGTGGGACTCGGCGTGGTGGGCACCCGTCCCCCGGTCCTGGCGGCCGTGGCCGGCGGGATGACCCGCGTCGGCTGGAACGGCGCCGCGCTCTCGCTCTACGAACGACTGGTGGCGAGCGGCGGGGACAACACCGCCCTGCGCCTGGCCCACGTCCGCTGCCTGACCGCCCTGGGCAAGACCGACGCCGAGGCCCGCGCGGCCTACAAGGGCGTCCTGGACGAGGACACGCCGGCGGATCTGCTCCTGCACCTGGCCTCCCTGTACTGGGAGCACGGGTACGTGGACGGCGAGGCTCCCTACCTCTACGAGCTGGCCACCGGGGTGGACGGGGACGACCCGGACCTGCTCGAGGCGCTGGAAGCTTGCCTGGAGGAGGGTGATGACGAGCGGCGGCTGGACATCGCCCGTCGGCTGCTCGAGATGGGTCGAACGTCCCCGGATCGGTTGCTGAGGGTCGCCGAGCAGATCGGCGCCGACGAGCCGGACGAGGCGACCCGGGACCTCATCCTGAGGGTGGCAGACCTCGAATCGGACGACGAGTCCTTCGTCGAGCGCCGCGGAGCCCTCCTCGAACGACTCGTCCCCGTGTACCAGGAGTTCGAACTCGAGGGCGACGACGCGGTGGCCATCCGCGAGGCGCTGCTGCTGTCCGTGGGACGCCAGCGGGCCGTGAACGGCGGATACCGGATGGCCGGGGCGCGGGCCGTGCGGGCCCGGGCGCTGCTCGCGGAGCTGGCCCGGATGCTCCGACGTGCGGGCCAGCCCGAGCGTCTCTTCGATCTGTACGTGAGCCTGCTGGAGCGCTTCGACGGCGACGCCTCCCTGCTGGATGGCCTGCTGCGCACCGCGGGCGAGCTCGGCAACTATTCCCGGGCCCTGGAGGTCGTGGCCGGGCGCTATCCCCTCGACGGCCAGGGCACCGATCCCGCCCTGGCCGTGCGCGTCGCCACCGAGTTCATGCTGGCCGGCAGCCGCCACCTGCGAGAGAGGGCCCACGAGTCCGGAGCGGTGTCGGCCGACCTGCCGAGCCTGACCTTCTTCGATCGGGCGCGGGCCTACCTGGCGTCGGTGGCCGTGCGCGAGGTGTTCCGGCCCGACGTCCGGGAGCAACTGCGGCTCTTCGTCGACCTGTACATGCAGGCCGACGACCACCTGCTGGCCCTGGACGCGACCGTGGCCCGGCTGCTGTGGGGCGTCGGGGACTACCCCTCGGCGGTCGCCCTGTTCCACTGGTCCTGCGGCTTCGAGCCCCATGTGGTGGACAAGGGTGTGATGCTGCTTCCCGCGGACACCCCGCCCCCCTGCGAGGAGTTCTTCCCGGAGGAGCGCTCGACCCTGGTGGCGGTGGTGGCCGACCGCGCGGTGAACGAGGACGACGTGGACGCGCTGTCGTCGAAGGCCCGGCGCGGCGCGTTCAACGGACGGCTGGCCCTGCTGGTGGCCGGTCACCCGGTCCCCCCGGAGATCCGGCGCCACGCCGCCAATCGTCGGGTGCCGGTGATCCCGATGGGGTGGGACGAGCTTGCCGCGGCGCTGGATGGGGGCTACCCCCGGCAGACCTTCCGCCGCCACGTTCGCAGCGCGATGCAGTACGCGATTCCCCCGGGCGCGCGCACGGAAGATCTGGAGGACGCGCGCATCTTCGGCCGCGACGCCCTGAGCGCCGAGCTCGGGCAGCGATTCTCGGGCGGCTCCACGGACCGGATGCTGATCCTCAGCGGTCTGAGGGGGGTCGGCAAGAGCACCCTGTGGCGCAGCAGCGTTCGTTCCGACCCCAGGCTGCCCTCCGCCGTCCTGCGGCCGAGCCAGGATCCCGACCTGTACACCCCCGGGCTGTGGCTGGCGATGCTCGAGGATCTCTTCGCGAGCGCCCGGGCCGTGGGCCTGGTCGGTGCCCCGACCCATATCCCGCGGCTGACCCCCGAGCCGGCGCCCGCGGAGGCGGCGAGCGTCTTCACGGAGCGCTTCGAGCGGCTGATCGGGGCGATGGACGGCCAACCTGGAGCGCGCTTCGCCCTGGCGGTGGATCCGGTGGACTTGTTCTTCCCCGTACCGGATCCCATCGATCCGGATCCGGAGACCGCCGAGGGCGCCACGAACCTGCTCGAGGCCCTCGCCGGCCTCACCCGTTCCCACAACGTGAGCGTGACGCTCATCAGTCGTCAGGTGGGCGCCTCCGGGTCGCGGATCCTCGGGTCCCACGACATCAAGCTCCCCGAAGCCTGTGACGAGAACGTCGTCGGACTGCTCGAGGACGACGCCTGCCACGCAATGCTCAAGGTGCTGGCCGAGGACCTCAACGTGGCGCTGCCCGACGACGTCCGGTTCCGCCTGGCCGAGGCCTGCGGGGGGCACCCGCAGCTGGGCTGGATGCTGATGGACGAGATCTCCGCGCATCGCTCGCGGTTCGAGGGGATGCTGGATCGCGAGACCAACGAGCAGCTCCTGCGGCAGCTGACGGATTCGGCGACCTTCGACCTGTTCGCCCAGCACCTGCTGGCGGACCTCAGCAGCCGCGAGCGTGACGTCCTGTCCGCCCTCGCCGCCGCGGCGACGCCCGACGGTGCGGTCACCCTCGCGGCGATCCAGGCCGCCTGCGGCGCCGAGGGCGCCCAGATGGACGTGGAATCCCTGCTCGATGGCCTGGCCCGGACCACGCTGGTCTCCCTGGCCGCCCCCGACGGCTACGCCCTCCGCATCGGCTTGCTGAGGGACTGGCTGACCGCCCGCCGGGCGTGACCACCCCATGTCCAGGCCTTTCGGACGCGCCGAACTGGGCCGGGCCCGCGAGATCATCACCGTCCTGATCCGCCACGGATTCGGAGAAGCGCTGGGGAAACTCCCGGCCACCCTGCTCCAGCGCGGAGACACCGCAGCCGACGAGAGCGCGAAGAGCCTGTCGGGCCCCCAGCGGGCGCTGCGCGTGATCGAGGAGCTCGGTCCGACCTTCGTCAAGCTCGGGCAGATCCTGTCCACCCGCCCCGACATCCTGCCCCAGGACTACATCGACGCGTTCTCCACCCTCCAGGACTCGGTGCCACCCTTCGAGGGGAAGCAGGCCCGGGAGATCGTGGCCCGGGAGCTGCGCGAACCGGTCGACGACATCTTCGTCGGCTTCGAGACCGAGGCCGTCGCGTCGGCGTCCATCGCCCAGGTCCACCGTGCGGAGCTCCCCGACGGACGCCAGGTGGCGGTGAAGATCCAGCGACCGGACATCGAGGACCGGATCCGCAGCGACATCCACATCCTCCAGCGCCTGGCCGACCTGGCGGAGGACCAGCTGGAGCAGATCGGCCTGTACTCGCCGTCGACCATCCTCCAGCAGTTCGAGCGGGCGGTGACCTCGGAGCTCGACTTCCTCACCGAGGCCCGCAACGCCGAGGTACTCCGGCGCAACCTCGCCACGCTGGAGGGGGTGGCGGTACCGGAGGTGGTGCGACGTTTCAGCACCCACAGGGTTCTGACGCTGACCTGGTTCGAGGGCCGCAAGCTGGCGACCTACGCCGAGCGGGAGCTGGACGCGCAGGCCTTCATGGATCAGGTGGTGGCCGCCACCTACCAGCAGGTGTTCGTGGACGGTTTCTTCCACGCGGACCCTCACCCGGGGAACCTGCTCATCGCCGACGACGGCACCCTCGGATACGTCGATTTCGGGCTCATGGGCCAGCTGACTCGCAAGCAGCAGGACCTGCTCGTCGACCTCTTCGTGGCCATCGTCTTCAAGGACGCCGAGAGCGTGGCCCGGGCCTGCTACCGGGCGGGGGGCTCGGAAGGACGCCTGGACCTGCGGGCCTTCGCCAACGAGGCGGACGGGCTCTTCTCGCGATACAGCGGACTGGCCATGGGAGATCAGCCCATGGCCACGATCCTGGTGGACCTGGTCCAGCTCGCCTCGCGGCATCGCCTGCGGTTGCCCGAGGAGTACGCCATGCTCGCCCGAGCCGGGGTGACCCTGGACGGCGTCGCGCGGATGCACGTGCCCGACTGGAACATGTTCGAGACCCTCAAGCCCTTCGCACTCAAGCTCGCGACCGGGCGGCACGACCTCGGACGGCTCTCCACCGACGCGTTGACCATGGCCAACCAGGCGATGGCGGCCGCCCGGGACCTGCCGCTACAGATGGACCAGATCATGATGGATCTGGAAAAAGGCCGGGTCCGGGTGACCACCCACAACGATGACCTTCGCGAGCTCAACCATACGGTTCGGCGGATGGGCATCGCGTTGTTGCTCGCCATGGGCGCGGCGGCCCTGCTGGTCTCGGCGGCGGTGCTCACGGCGGGCACGGACGCCGACGTCTTCGGATTTCCCTTCATGAAGGCGGTGAGCGCCATCGCCATCGTGGTTTCCCTGTCCACGGCGTCCAGCCTCCTGGGCGCCCTGGGGTTCCATCTGGCCGTCACCGGAAGGCTGCGGCCGCGGGTGCTGGCGCGGGTCCTGGTGTGGTTCTTCAAGAGGGAGAAATGACCGTGGCGTACAATTGAGCGACGGGCGTCGATTCTTGCTCTTGGGAGGCGTGACAGATTACCCTATCGTTTGGTAGCCTCCGACGCTGAATCTGACGGGGATGTGGTGGGGTACTCCCTGGACCCGTTGTTTCGAAGGTGGAATCTGTAGCGAGGTAGTGCGGTGAACCCACCCGACGAGAACAGCAACGACACGGCCGCGTCCAACGACGAGGTTGACCTCCCCAACTGGCAACCGGGCGAGGTGATCGACGGCAAGTTCGTCGTCACCAAGAAGAAGGGCGAAGGCCTTCTCGGTGCGGTGTACGAGGTCAAGACCCTCAAGGACAAGCGGACCCTGGCGCTGAAGATCCTGAGGCCCAACCTGGTGGCCGAGGAGATCGACAACAACCGGTTCGTACGCGAACTCAACATCGCCAAGCAACTCAAGCACCCGGGCATCGTCGAGTACTTCGACATCGGCGAGTTCGATGGCTTCAAGTACTTCACGATGGAGCTGGTGCAGGGCCAGTCCCTGCGCGACCGGATGCAGGAGTACGCCAAGGAAGGCAAGGACTTCACCCCGCAGGAGTTGTACGGGTTCCTGATCCAGATCATGGAGATCCTGCGGTACGCCCACCGCTTCACGCTCCACCGGAACCTGAAGCCCGAAAACGTCCTGATGCTCAAGGAGAAGGGCAAGGACGGCAAGATCCGCACCCGGATCCGGGTCACCGACTTCGCCATCGCGCACGTCATCTCCCCCACGATCTTCGCGTCGTCCTACGTGAGCCGGGAGGAGGCGTACTACCTGGCGCCCGAGCTGAACCGCTTCCAGGACAAGGCCGGTCCCGAGTCCGATATCTACTCGGTCGGTGCGATCTTCTACGAGATGCTCACCGGGAAGCCGCCCCAGGGACGCTATCTGCTGCCCAGCGAGGTGAACGGCTCCCTGTCCAAGAAGCTGGACGACCTGGTGGAGATCGCCCTCTCCCCCAACCCGGCGGACCGCTTCCAGACCGCCGAGGACATGATCGCCACGGTCAAGCTGACCTTCGCCGACCTGTACGGCGGCGCGGGGGGCACGGTCTACCGGGTACTCGCCGTCCTGGCGGTGCTGGCCCTGATCTGCGCGGCCGCCGCCACCTATTTCTACTTCGACACGGGACCGACCGACGAGGAGATCGCCGCGGAGAACGCGGCATACGCCCAGACCGTGAGGGACGAGGTGGCGGCCAGCAACGAGACCCTGTCCGACTCGGAGCTGGCGGCCAAGGGCGGCCAGCACGAGGGCATGGCCTACATCCCGCCGGGCGTGTACATCAAGGGTCGCTGGAAGTTCGACACCCAGGCCGGCGCCTCCGAGTACGTGGAGATCAAGCGGTTCGTCCACGGGTACTGGATCGATCGGTACGAGTACCACATGGAGGACGAGACGCCGCTGCACTCGCTGACCTGGACCGAGGCGGTGAACCTGTGCAACGAGCAGGGCAAGACCCTGTGCTCCGAGGATCAGTGGGAGAAGGCCTGCAAGGGCCCCGACAACCTGGTCTACCCCTACGGCGACGCCTTCCTCGAGGCCGAGGTGATCGACGCGGTGAGCAGCGAGCTCGGTGTGCCCCCGATCGAGATCTCCGCCGGCGACTCCTTCGCCGAGGATCTGGGAGTACCCGCGGAGGACACGCAGAAGATCAAGGCCATCGTGGCGAAGCTGGAACAGGCCCACGGGGTGGAGATCTCGGACAAGGACCTGGCGCGGGTCCAGAAGGTCCGTGACCTGATCATGATCGGCCTGGGCGCCTGCCCCCCGAGCGGACTCAACCGCGCCGATCCCTACACGGTCGGCTCCTTCGCGCGCTGCAAGTCCGGGTACGAGGTGTACGACATGGCGGGCGGTTGCTGGGAGTGGACCTACACCAAGAAGAACAACCGCAAGATCACCAAGGGCGGCTACCAGCCCGGCGGCGAGGAGGGCGGCACCCGCTGTGCCGCGCGCAAGGACGAGAAGCCCTCGTTCGCCCACCAGAACCTGTCGTTCCGCTGCTGCCTGAACGACGAGTAGTCCGGCCGTCCAGGGGCCCCAGCGGGGCCCACGCCCGAACGATCCCAACCCCCCCCCGCCCCCCCCCCCCAAACCCCCCCCCAAGGAAAACCCCGCCACCCCCCCCGAAACCCCCCCGAAGGGCCCGGGCGCCGCCTCACGGACGCGCCGGCCGCCGCCCCCGGGCCCCCCGCGGGCCCCACGCCCGAACGATCCCTACCCCGCCCTGACCCCCTCCCCTTCCGACGACGCATGGATCTCCCGGGACACCAGCCCGTAGACCCACGGATCGTCCACCAGCTCCATGTGTCCCAGGCCGGCGATGACCCGGTTGTGGACGTCGTCGCCGTCCGAAGGGGCCAGCACCGAGTAGCGCCAGGGGCAGACCAGGTCGGCCTTGCTGTAGACCGACACCACCCGGGTGTGGGCGGGGATGGGGTGGTCCCGCAGCTCGGCGACGAGGGACGACTGGGGCAGCATCTGCCATACGCTGCGGCTGACCAGGCCGGTGAAACCCACCAGGCCGATCCAGGCGGTAGGGGTCCCGTGGTGGGGTGAGCCCAGGGTGATCAGGGTGCGGACCCGCTCGTGCCAGCCCAGGCAGCCCACCAGATAGCGGCCCACCAGTCCCCCCTTCGAGTGGCCGACCACGTGGAGTCTCCCGAAATCGCCCCGCTCCCTCAACCGCTCCAGCTTGGCCTCGATCCGGGACGCCAGCAGGGGGATGCCCCGGGAGTTGAAGTTGCCCAGGAATCCGCCCAGGTGGAAGCTCAGTACGTGGAAGCCGTCGGCGCGGAAGCGCTGCTCCATCTCGGCCATGGTGTTGCGGGTCTGCCAGAACCCGTGGATCAGCAGCACGGTGTCGCCCGCGTCGGGGAAGTCGTCCCGCCGCTCCACCGAGTGACCGAAGTAGTGCCTCGGGGCCCCGAGGTTGGCCGAGAACAGGTGCCCGAGGGAGCGCGCGATCCGGATCGGTCCCGCCACGGTCACCTCCTGGGCAGGGGCGACACAGCATAGCAGCCGGACCCTTTGAACGGGAGCTTGTCAACTACGTTGACAGCCCCCCTCACCGCGGCGAGAATCGGCGCGCCGAGTCTATGGAACGCGATCGATACAAAGAAGCCGGCGTCGACATCGAGGCCGGGAATCGAGTGGTCGAACAGCTGCGGCCGCTGGTGAGGTCCACCCTGCGCCCCGAGGTCCTGGCGGACATCGGCGGCTTCGGTGGGCTGTTCCAGGTACCCCGGGGCACGTTCGAGGATCTGGTGCTGGTCTCGTCCACCGACGGGGTGGGCACCAAGCTCAAGATCGCCCACCGTCTGGGCGTCCACGACACGGTGGGCATCGATCTCGTGGCCATGTGCGTCAACGACGTGGTGGTCCAGGGGGCACAGCCCTGGTTCTTCCTCGACTACTTCGCCACCGGCAAGCTGGAACCCGAGGTCACCGTGGAGGTGGTCCGGGGCATCGCCGAGGGATGCCGCCAGGCGGGCTGTGCGCTGATCGGCGGCGAGACCGCCGAGATGCCGTCGATGTACCGCGATGGTGAGTACGACCTGGCCGGCTTCACCGTGGGCGCCGTGGAACGCAGCGCGATGCTGGACGGCAGCGCCGTCGCCAAGGGCATGGCCCTGCTGGGGCTGGCGAGCTCCGGCCTGCACAGCAACGGATACTCGCTGGTCCGGCACCTGCTGGTGGACCCCCCCGGTTCGGACCTGGAGCGCGTCCCCGAGGGGTTCGAGCGCCCCCTGGGGTTGGAGCTGCTGGAGCCCACGCGGATCTACGTCCGGGCGGCCCTCGACCTGCTGGCGTCCTGCGACGTGGCCGCATTCGCCCACATCACGGGGGGCGGGCTGCTGGAGAACCTGCCCCGGGTCCTTCCCGAGGAGACGGCGGCCCGGATCGAGCGCGGATCCTGGCGGGAGCCGGGCATCTTCGGTTTGCTTCGCCGGGAGGGCGGGCTGGGCGAGCGCGAGATGCTCCGCACGTTCAACTGCGGGGTGGGGCTCGTGGTGGCGCTGCCCGCCCACCAGCTGGACCGCGCCCGAGAGGTCCTGGCACCCCACGGTGGGGAGTGTTTCCTCCTGGGCGAAGTGGTCGCCAGGGACGGCGCGAACGAACAGGTGACGCTGGTGTAGACGGGCCGGGGGCAGCTGCCCCCTTCGAGGGAAGCTAGTGACGGTTCGACTCGGCATCTTGATCTCCGGGCGGGGCTCGAACATGCAGTCCATCGTCCGCGGCATCCGCGAGGGCTCCATCGATGCCGAGATCTCCCTGGTCTTCTCCAACCGGCCGAAGGCGGCGGGGCTGGCGTGGGCGAGGGAGCAGGGGCTGCCGACCGCCAGCCTGTGGCACGGCAAGTACCCCACGCGGGAGGCCTTCGACGCGGCAGTCGTGGAGCTGCTGCGGGCCGAGGGTACCGAGTGGATCGCCCTGGCGGGATTCATGCGAATCCTGTCGAGCACCTTCCTGTCGGCCTTCCCGGACCGGATCCTCAACATCCATCCGGCGCTGCTGCCCAGCTTCCCGGGCGTGGACACCCACGAGCGGGCGCTGGAGGCGGGGGTCAAGCTGCACGGCTGCACCGTGCACCTGGTGGACGAGGTGCTGGACGGCGGGCCCATCGTGGCCCAGGCGGCGATCCCGGTGATGGACGACGACACGCCGGAGACCCTCGCGGCCCGGGTGCTGGTGCAAGAGCACCTCATCTACCCCCGGGCGGTGGCCCTGGCCGCCTCGGGCGCGCTGACGACCCGGGACGGACGGGTGGGCGTCGGAACCCGGGCGGACGGCGATTCCCCCGCCATCGCCTGGCCTTGACCCAGGAACCACGGAGCGAACAGAGGGACACGTGATCACCCGCAGCTACGACGCCGTCATCGTCTTTCCCTCCCCCGGTGCGTTCACGGCGGCCGCGATGCTCGCCGCCCAGGGCAAGCAGGTGCTGGTGGTGGAGCAGCCCGGTCAGGTCGATACCGGAAAGTACCGCTTCCCCTCGCACCGCCGGGTCCTGGCGGGCATCGGCGGGGGCGTGTGGCTGGCCCAGGCCCTGCGCGAGATCCAGGTCCACCCGCGGGACATCCAGGCCCTGCGCCGCTCCACCCCCATGTACCAGGTCGTGGATCCGGACCACCGGATGGATGTGCCGGCGGATCCGGAGGCCCTGCGCGCCGAGCTGACGCGGGAATTCGGTCGCCGGTCGGCCGACGCGGCGATCAACCTGCTCGCCCGCCTCGAGGACGCGGGCACGGCCCACGCCGAGACGATCACCACCTCCCTGTCCGCGGAGACCAACGTGGGCTTCTGGGGCAAGATCGGGATGAAGAAGGTCGGCTGGTCCGAGCCTCGGGATCCCGACGGACACGCCCTCTCCCTGGCCGACGCCGCCGACGCTGAAGAGGTCCCGCCGGCGCTGCTGCGGATCCTCGCGGCGCCCCTGGCAGCCCTGTCGAGTGTGGCTCGCCCGATCGACGAGCTCAGCGTCGCCCGCGCGGGGCTGTTGATGCTCGAGGCGATGGACGGGCTGTACCAGAATCCCACCAACCCGGACGCCTTCCACGAGCTGTTGCGGCGCAGGGTCGAGGGGATCAAGGTGGACATCACCGCCGACGACCCACCCCAGGAGTTCGTCCTGGGCTGGGGGCGGCTCAAGGAGATCCGCTTCGAGGGGCGCAAGCAGCCGGTACGGGCCGAGAGCCTGATCACCGGCGCCGACCCTTCCCTTCTGAGCCCGTGGCTCACCGGCTCGGCCGCGGACGAGTACAGCGCGGCGGGCCTGGACCTGGTGCCGACCCACTTCCTGCACTGCCTGCGCCTGGGCATCGCCGAGGAGGTGATCCCCGAGGGTATGTGCGATCACGTCTTCTTGCTGGGACGGGAGGGCGAGGACACCCCCCAGGCCATGTTCCTCACCATGACCCCGACCCATTCGGAGGGCGCCCCCGAGGGTAGACGGGCGATGACGGTCAGCTGCCGTCTGCCCCTGGAGCTGGCCGAAGACACCCGACAGCTGGACCTGATCACCCGGGCCATGCTCGACCGGGTCAAGGATCTGATTCCCTACCTGGAGCGCTACATCGAGGTGATCCACCTCCCCCAGGTCGGGGAGCGCAGCAGCGCCAACCCCTTCCCCGTCGATCCCCGACCGGTGGTGTTCGATGCCGGCGAGACCCCCAGGCGCGCCGCCGGGCTCAGCCTGCCCCACAAGAACGTGTTCTACTGCGGCCGGGGCGCCGCCCCCGCCCTGGGCCTGGACGGAGAGGTGATGGCGGGGATGGCCGTGGCCCGCCTCGCTTCCCAGGTGATCCGCAAGGGGCGATGACCGGAACTCCCCTCCCCTCACCGCGGCGATCGTGAGCCCGCCGCGATGCGTCTGACGATCCTGCACCTGGCCGATCGGCTGAGCGACCGGGGGGGCGCGGACTGGCACCTGCTGGGGGTGCTCGACGCCCTGGCCCGCGACCACGAGGTCCACCTGGCGGTGGGCCGGCGGGATGCACCTCCCCCCGACGGTGTCCGGGTTCATCTTCTCGAGGGTCTCGACCGGCGCGGAGAGCGGCCGGTACCGGTGCTCGACGGGCTGCTGCGGCGGGTCGACCCGAACGTGGTGCACGTCCACAACGTGGTCAACCCCTGGCTGCTGGAGCGCCTGGAACGGCTCCCGGCCCTGGTCACGGTCCAGGACCACCGGGCGTTCTGCCCCGGACGGGGCAAGGTCACCGCCGATGGACGGGCCTGCCGGCACCCGTTGGAGGACACCCGCTGTCGAGGCTGTTTCGACGATCCCGGGTATGCCGACGAGATCGTGGCGCTGACGCGGCGACGGCTGGTGGCGCTGCACGCGGTCCCGGTGACCGTGCTGTCGCGGTACATGGCCGGAGAGCTCGTCGCCGCCGGATTGGATCCCCGGGGGATCCACGTGATCCCACCCTTCGAGCACGGGCTGGTGCCCGACGCTCTTCCGGCGGGCGAGCGCTGTGTGCTCTTCGTCGGGCGCCTGGTGGAGGCCAAGGGGATCTGGGACGCGGTGGAGGCCCATCGGCAGGCAGAGGTCGATCTGCCCCTGGTGTTCGCCGGCACCGGCTCGGCCCGGGCTTCCCTCGAGGCCGCTGGCTGCCGGGTCACCGGCTGGATGGCCAGACGCGAGCTCTGTGGATGGTACAGGTCCGCCGCGGCCCTGGTCCTCCCCTCCCGCTGGCAGGAACCGTACGGCATCGTCGGCCTCGAGGCGATGGCCCTCGGGGTGAGTGTGGCCGCATGGGACAGCGGTGGGATCGCAGAGTGGCACCCGGGCAGTCCGCCCCTGGCCCCCTGGGGGGATGTGCCTGGCCTCGCCCGCGCGCTCCGCGCTGCTGTCGCAGGGGCCGCGCCGGCGCCTCCGGAGGCCGGACGCCGCGAGCGTCGGATGGCGCGGTTGCTCGCCCTGTACGAACGGGTCGCGGGCTGACCCCGGCCGTCCCGACATGCCCCTGGCCGTGCCCCGATCCTTGGCGTAGCATGCCGCCGAGGAGCGTGCCATGTCCCCGACCCGCCTCGTCCCACTTGCCCTGCTCCCCCTTCTCCTGAGCCTGGGTTGCCAGCAGACCGGCTACATCGGCGACGACGACGACATCTACGAGGACGACGACACCGGGGACGACGACACCGGGGACGCCGACACCGGGGACGACGACGACGCC